>DJDD01000063.1:0-1587 GCA_002430925.1 Flavobacteriales bacterium UBA5933 | reverse complement strand
AAAAGGATGCCGCTTCAATCACTATTGCAAATTCATGACTAAAAACAAATTATTTTACTTTTAAAATATAAATAGATTTTGAATAATTTGTTCCTGTTGCAGCTCTTACAAATCCATTTGTAAAACTTACACCTCCAATATCAGGAACTTGTACAGTAAGTCTCAATTGATCTCCTTTTTTTAGTTTTACAATAGTTGAAGGGACTTGCATTCCTAAAGCAAAACGTGCCTGTTGGAGTATATAAATAGATCTATTACCACCGACAGAAGTAAAACTTGTACTTCCAGCACTAGCTTTTTGTATTGCTACATTCACAGGAAGAAAATCAGTTGATGACATATTTTCATTTTGAGGATGAATTGATACATATCCAGAAACAGAGTAATAACCATCATACAAAATAGTAAATATATTATTACTTAACGTCACCGCGCTATTAACTATTTGATTTTCCGATGAAAATGTTACAACCTGTTGTATATCTCGAGTTGAAACTAATTGTTGATTAGCTGTAGAAGCAAAATTTGCAAAAACAGACGAAGCACCACTATAAATCCATGTCATAGTATTTTTATCAAATTGATACAAACCTGGAGCATTAACATTTATAACTTGACCTGAAAGTACTGATGCAGCAGAAGTTATATAAACCAATGCACCATCCTGAGCAGTAGTATAAGTTTTTGCACTTAATTGTACCCCTGTTAATCGTGGAGGAATAACTCCATCTAACGAACTTGATTCAGTAGGTTTACCTACAATATCCAATGTTACAGCTGGTGACTCTGTATTTATTCCAACTTGAGAAAAAGCATTTATTGTAAACAATAAAAATAAAATGCTAAGTAATTGTTTTTTCATATATTTAATATCTTAGTTAAATTTTGAATCAAAAATATAAAAAAAACAATATACAATATAAGTAAACTAAAGAAAAATAAATTTATAAATCTATTTTTCTTTCCATTCTAAGAAATAATTTCCTGTTGCAGAAGTTGATTTCCAACGTACTTGATATTCTCCTTCTTTTGGAAAATTAACAGAAAAACGTCCTTCTTCTGTATCTGCATTTGATGCATATAAAACAACTTTATTTACATCAATAATTTCAAAAGCTAAATCTCCTTCTGTATGTATCACAGAACGAAAATCGACCTTAAGAGATTTTTTTGTTTTTAATTTGATATATGTTGTTCCTGTTGCGTTTTCAAATTTTGCTTTTGTCCAATTAGAACCATTTGAATTCGACCACTTAGAATCTTTTACTCCATTTTCAAAAAAAGTTCCTTCTGCTGTAATATTTGGTGTTTCTGCATTAGAAAAACTTGCTCTAGAATCTACATCTGCATTGACACGAACAGAAATACATGATTGTAAAGAGAATATTGCTAAAACTAAAATTATTATTTTTTTCATCTTAATATCATTTTTATACTAGACGATTAAATATAAAAAAGGTTACATTTTTTATCATTTTTTTTAAATGTTTGTGTTTATGAGATTAAGTTCTTAAGTGATTATGTTTTTATGCTAAATTTAAGATGCAAGATAATAAGCTATAAGATTTTCTTAATTCTTAATTCTTA
>DJDD01000175.1 GCA_002430925.1 Flavobacteriales bacterium UBA5933 | reverse complement strand
AAAATTGAAAGGAAGTTATTTACAACAGGACCTCCATTTCCTAATTTATTATTTTTAAATCTTTGAAAAACAATTCTATTATTAATTATATTATCCCATTTTAATAAAGCAATGTCAACTAAATCATGACCACCTATTGCAAATTGAAATAAAAATAAATCTTGGATAAACTGATATTGCTCTATTTTTATTCTTTTCCAGTCAGAAAAGTTTAAATTTTTAAATTCAATTAAATTTTCAATGGATAGATCTTTGTTTTTTATTTTATCTTTCGTCGAAACTCTTTTTAACTGAGTGAATGGAGATTTATCTTTAATTCCTAATTCTTCACGTTTTTGTGATTCAGAAAAAATATTTGATAATTTCTCTATGTAAACATTAACAGTTGTTCCAGATAGTTTTTTATTGATTAAATAAATTTGATAATCATTAACAACTTTATAAGTTATTTCATTTAATGGAATTTCATCTAAATCTAATGATTCTTTCAAAAATATTTTAAAATGCTTGATGGTATTTTCATGCACGTTAAGATTTTCTTTTCTTTTTATTTTTTCCTCTTTGTAAATATTGAAAAATTCAAAAATACCTGTATTATTTATTTTACCTTTTATTTCGTTTAATTCTGCTAGCAACTCAAAATATCTTTTTTGAAGATCAGTTTTCGGAATACCGTTTTCAATAATTTCAATAGAATCTTCTATAGTTAAATTATTACTTACGCAATAGTCTAATTGTTTTGAAAGTTCAAAATCTCTCTTTTTTAATTCGGGAGACATTTTTAAAACTTGAGAATTTTGATATATATTTGTTTTAATATATAAATGAGGCGTTTTTTGAATCTTAAGCAATCTTACATCATGCACTCTAATTTTAACAGGATAACCTTTTTTTGTTATTCTTCGAGTGTCTAAAATTATATCCGCCTTCATTAATTTTTATTTATTGCAAATATTAAAAAATTTGCAATATTAATTGATATATTTTGACACAAATTGATATATTTTGATACATTTATTATTTTAAAAATTGCTTTGAATAGCTTTGTTCATAAAGGTTTTTCTTTTATTTAGGGAGGTTGCTGTTTTTTGCAAATTCTTACGTTGAACGTATAAAAGAATAATTTTTTTATTAATAATATATTAAGCTCTCTAAGTTTTTAGAGAGCTTTTTTATTTATAAAAGTATTGATTTTATTGTTTTTACATTGAAGTTGTTTAAACTATTTGAAGTGATATCTATTTTTTTATGATCATTATTCTTTTGCAATAGTGATTGAAGCGGCATCCTTTTTAGATTGGTTATTGAATTTCGACTTTACTCAATGACCACATAGATATGAAAGGACTAAATTGAAATGAATGCTCAATCTAAAAAGATATAGCGGGAAAGCACGGTGCGAAGCAATTGTCCTAAAAATAATTTTAGTATGGAAGTTTCTGTGAAATATATTGAATAAAAAATATTTACTATTTTGGCTTAGTGTTTGATTTTATTTTTATAAAATATAATATTATGATAATACAATTAAATCCAACAATTTATGTAGATACACCATTGGGTAAAGGTCATGCTATATTTTTAATCGATTATGGGATGCATCAGAATACGTGCTGGGTTGTAGCTTTAGAATCAAATGGTATAGTTAAACATTTTGATTGTAATGATATTATTGTTTGTACAAATTTTACTTACAATATCAATATACAGGAAAATTCATTTGAAGAAAATTCTTAAATGTAAATCATCATAATTAATAATTTTATTAATTATGATGATTTATTAATATTTACTTAAATAATAAGTATTTAGATTAATTAATTTTTAAATTACTAATTATATAATTTTAGTTAGGTTATTAAGATATAACACGATTTTAATATTTTTAATTGATCTAATAAGCTATAAATATAGTTAAAATTCTGATAAAAAGCTTTTTATTTTAAAATAAAATTTTCTTTGTTAAAGTTACAATACCAACTGAAAGTAATCCTGCAATAAGCCCAATTATAGATTCACTAATGATTGAAGGAATATTATTAGGTAAATGATGATGAATATAGTCTATATTATGAACAAAAATTCCTCCAGAAACTAATACTAAAGCAATTGTTCCAATTACTCCCAAAGATTTTATAACATAGGGTAGGGCTTTGACTAATAAATGACCTATTTTAGAAATAATTCCCTTGTTTTTTGATACATTGATTAGTTTGTAGCCAGTATCATCCATTCTTACAATAAGTGCTACTATACCATATACACCAATTGTAGCTAAAATTGCAATAATAGAAACTGTAAATGCTTGTGTTAACATAGGTTCTTCAAGTACAGTACTTAATGCTATAATTACAATTTCTATTGAAAGGATAAAATCTGTTAAAATAGCTGATTTAACTTTAGCTTTTTCTGAAACTGATTTATTTTCTTCTTCTTGATGTTTTTCAATTACTTCATGTCCTTTTTTCGAAGAATGTAATAGATAATGCATTATTTTTTCGACACCTTCAAATGCTAGATAAAACCCTCCAAGTATTAAGATATATTTTATAGCTTCTGGTAAAAAATGATTTAGAACTAATACTACTGGTACAATAATTAATTTATTGATAAATGAACCTTTTGTAATTGCCCATAAAACAGGTATTTCTCTTGAAGATAAAAAACCTGTAGCTTTTTCAGCATTTACAGCTAAGTCATCACCCAAAATTCCTGCTGTTTTACTTGCTGCAACCTTACTTGTAACTGCAACATCATCCATTAATGCAGCAATATCATCTAATATTGCAAAAATTCCTGAAGCCATATAATTGTGTTAATTTAATAAATAGTTTTTTTTAGTTGGTGCTAAAGCTAGCTTTTACTGTTATTTGAGCTGTTTTTTGTCTTGAAGTGGTATTGAATGCTCCACCATAAGAATAATCTTCATTATCATTTTTTCCAGTAATTTGAAAAATACCAAGATCAGCTTTTTGTAGATGGCCTAATTTATTTCCAGATTTTGTTGCTATATTTTCTGCTCTTTGTTTAGCATTTTCTGATGCTTGAGCAATCAATTCTAGTTTTAAATCTTCTAATTTTGAATAATAATAATTAGGATTAGATGAATTAAGTTCAATTCCTTGACTAATTAAATTAGAAATTTCTCTCGAAGCTTTTTCTATTTTATCTAAATCTTGAGATTCAATTGTTACGTCTTGAGATAAAATATAACCATTGAATTGTGAAATAGAATTTCCGTTTATATCCGTACCATATTTTATATCTTTAGAAATATTTACAGCCTCAAAAACAATTTCATTTGGCTTAATTCCTTTAGAAATCAAAAAATTTTTTACTACATCTTGATCATTTTTTAATTGTTCTGATGCAGTTTTTAAATCAAAATTATTTCTACTATAAGTCGCTCGCCATTTAACTAAATCAGCATTAAAATCTTTTAAAGCATTTCCGGTTATATTGATAGATTCATTCACTTTGAATTTATATTTATAATCATTTCCAATGATTATAGTAGCGATGATTAATGCAATAGAAACTATAGAAGCGATTGTAATTGATGCCTTGTTCATAAAAATTAGATTAGTTATAGTTAATTTTAATTAAGCTAAAAGTATTGGATATTCTTGATTCATAATAAAAATAATTAAATTACCTTCTTTAAATTTAATTTCTATTTTATCATCAATTGCTCTATTTCTTGTACCAATACGAGAAAGTAAATTTAAATCTTCTTCATTTAAAGCAAATTCTAAACCTATTGTTGTAATTTTTTTACAATCAGGAAAAGGTAATAAAGAAATTGTTCTGCCAAAATAGCCTTCTAACAAAGTATTATTTTTTGCAAAAAAATAGGTACTGTAATTATCATAGAAAACTATTTCTAATTTTTCTTTAAAGCGATATGCTGCATTAAGATTTCCTAAAAAATGATCTTGTTGTTTGCCGCTAGCACCAAAAACATCAACATTTTTAAAACCTTTATCAATAATTATATCCAAAGCTTTAGCAAAATCAGTATCTTCTTGATTTGGGGTTGCAATAATTTCTATATCATCAGAAATTTTATTTGCATTTACAGAATCAAAATCTCCAGAAATTATATTAGGTTTTATATTTAATTTTTCTAAATAATTTAACGCTCCATCTGTACAAAAAATCATTTCATAATCTTTTGTATTAGGTATAATTTCAGGAACTTCGCCATTTAGAAATAAAAGAACTTTATTATTCACCTGGAATCCATTTGATTTCTTCATGATTATTGTCTTTAGCAATTTTTCGACCTAAAACAAATAAATAATCAGACAAGCGATTTAAATAATGAAATAATTCTGAGCGAATTTCTTCTACCTCTTTTAGTCCAACAACTAATCTTTCTGCTCTTCTACAAATACATCTTGCAACATGTGTATGTGAAGCAGCTTTATTTCCTCCAGGTAAGATGAAATGAGATAGTTTTTCTAATTGTTCTTCAATATCATCAATCCAACTTTCTAATTGTTCAATATCTTGGATAGAAATCATTTTAGGTATTCTAGCTTCCCCATTTGCTAAATATAATTTTTCTACAGGTGTAGCTAATTCAGCTCCTAGGTTAAATAAATCTTTTTGGATGATAATAATTTCTTCTTCTAAAGCAGGATTTATTTTATATGAACGAATTAATCCTAAATATGAATTTAACTCATCAACTGTTCCATAAGATTCTATTTTCAAATTATTTTTAGAAACTCTTTTTCCTCCATATAAACCAGTAGTACCGTTGTCACCTGTTTTTGTATATATTTTCATGATGTATTCTAATTATATTTCTCGAAGATAAGAAAATCTTAAATATTTTTTGGTAAAAGTGCTTTAGTAAAAAAATGATAGCCAATAGCTACAATAATCAGAATAATACTTGTAATAAGCCATAATGTATTAAATCCGAATGTTGTAGCTACATGAGTTCCAAGGAATGGTGATATAATAAATGCAAATGAGACAGACATACCATTAAGTCCCATATAAGCACCTTTATTGTTTTTTTCTGATCTAAATGCTGTTACTGTAGACATTAGTGGAAGAACTAGCATTTCTCCAATAGACATCATACCTATTGCTAGGTACAAAAAAGCAAGAGTATGATTAAAAATAAATATTGAATAACTAATAGCAGTTATAAATGATCCAAAAACTAATAATTGAGTAATATTAAATTTTTTTTCTGTGTAATGAATTAATAACATTTCAAAAACCACAATTAATATACCACTAAATCCCATTAATAAACCAATTTCTGACTGACTTAAATGAGCAACTTCTTTATAAAAAAGAGGTAGAGTATTCAAAATCTGAAAAAATGCAATAGAAAATAATATACAGAATATATTAAAAATTAAAAATGGAACATCTGTATAAGCATTTCTTTCTTTTGTTGTTATTTCATTTTCGTGTTCTTCGTCATTATCAACAGCATTTCTTTCTTTTCTCCCTTTGAAAAATAATACAAAAACAATTCCAGCAATAAGGGCCGTCGCTGCATTACAATAAAAAAGTAAATTATAAGAATAGGTTGATAAAAAACCACCCATTGATGGACCGATAGAAAAACCAAGATTTAATGCCATCCTATTTAAAGAAAATGCACGTGTAATGTTTTCTTTTTTAGCATAACGTGTTATAGCAACTGAATTGGCAGGACGAAACATTTCACTGATAATACTTAAAACAAGCATTATAATAGCAAATGATTCTACAGTTTTGAACAAAGGTAAAATTAGAAACATAGGTGCACTAATAAATAAACTTAATGCCTGTACCTTGAAATTTCCAATTTTATCAGTTATCCATCCTCCAAACCAAGAACCTATAACAGAACCAATACCAAAACAACTTAATACTATACCTGAATTTTCTAAAGTAAATCCAAGTTCAGATATCATATAAATACCTAAAAATGGTAAAACCATAGATCCCATTCTGTTTAACAACATAACTATAGCAAGCATCCAAGATTCTTTCGAGAGTCCACTGTAAGCATCTATATATATTTTAAGTATTTTATTCATAATATTTCAGTGATCAATTTTTTGCGAATTTATAAATCTTTTTTGATAAAAATTTATTTATTAATCAAGGTTTCTGATATTCTTTAATTACTTTTGGAGCCATTATAAAAAGTGATAAATCATAAATTATAACTTGTTTTTTTATTTCTGATACTATTATAGGATAATCTTTAAAGAATTTATTTAAAAAATTATAATAAAATGCAATTATTTATAGTTAAGATTATTCAGGTTTTTAAAAAAAATAAGTTTACATAATATAAAATAAAACAACAATTCAACTATTATAACTGAGGATTTTTATATAATATGCCTTAAAAATTGTGAAAGTATTCTTAAGACTGTTATATTTGTCCGTCAAAATTTATTTATCAATTAAACATTATGCGAGGAAGATGGCTCATTGCAACATTTGCAATTATTTTAAGTCTCTTGTGTATCAGACAACTAAGTTATACTTGGTACACAACTAAAGTAGAGCATGAGGCGGCTCGATTAGCGAGTAAGCCTGAAGACGAACCAAGAATTCTGGATAGTATTGCTCAACATCCACTAGATTTAGGAATTATAAAATACGATTATAATTATGCCAAAAACAATGAAATCAATTTAGGATTAGATTTAAAAGGTGGTATAAACGTAATTTTACAAGTTTCTGAAAGAGATTTAATCGAGAATTTAGCTGCAAACAGCAAAACCCCAATGTTAAATACAGCTTTAGATGCTACAGATAAAGCTCAAAAAACAAATGGAAATGTACCTTATGTAGAATTATTTTTTCAAGAATTTGATAAAATAAAAGGAGGTACAAAATATGCTTCGGCTGATTTATTTGGAAATAAAAACAATGCAGATAAAATTGCATACAACGCTTCTGATGATCAAGTAAAAGAAGTTATTCGTAAAGATATTGAAGCTAAAGTAGCTACTGCATACGATGTTATTAGTTCTCGTATTAACCAATTTGGTGTTGTAGAGCCAGTAATTCAACGTTTAGGTGATAAAGGTGATGGTAGAATCTTGGTAGAGTTACCAGGTGTTTCTGATACTGATCGTGTAAAAAAATTATTACAATCTACAGCTAAGTTAGAATTTTTACAAGTAGTTCGTCAAGATCCTACTGTAATGTCATATTTCGCAGGTTATAACACAGAGAAATATAACATCAAAAATGAAAAAGGTCAAGTAATCAAAACTTTAGGAGAAGTTATGCAACCAATCGGTTCTAACGCTACTTTTGTTGTTGATGTAAAAGATACTGCTGTTGTAAATAGAGTTTTACAAGACAAAACTTTTGTACCAAACTTACCATCTAACATAAGAAATTATAAATATTCTTGGGCTAATAAGCCAATGGATTTAGGTAGAATAGCTGTTAATTCAAAAGATGCTTCTAAATTATTAGAATTTTATGTTTTAAAAGGTAAAAACGGAACTCAAGAACCATTAATTACTGGTGATAAAGTTGTTTCTGCATCAGCTGAACGTAGTGCAGGATCTCTTACAAATGAACCTGTAGTTTCTATGCAAATGAATCAAGTAGGAGCACAAGAATGGGCTCGTATTACTGATGAATTAAAACCTTCTGCAACTGATCGTAATGGACAAGGAGTTGCGATTGTTTTAGATAACATGGTTTATTCTGCACCAAATATCAAAAATCAAATTACGGGAGGTAACTCTCAAATTTCTGGTAGCTTTACTTTAGATGAGGCAAAAGATTTAGCAAATATTTTACAAGCAGGTTCTTTACCAGCTTCATCAAAAATTGTTTCTGCTGAAGTAGTAGGACCATCATTAGGTCAAGAAGCTATTAATAGTTCTTTAATTGCATTTGGTTGTGCATTTGCATTAGTATTAATTTGGATGGTTTTCTATTATAGCCGTGCAGGTATTTATGCTAACGTTGCATTAATCATTAACTTATTATTCTTATTAGGATTCTTAGTTTCTTTAAAAGCAACATTATCTTTACCAGGTATCGCAGGTATTATCTTAACGTTAGTTACTGGTATGGATGCTAATATTCTTATTTACGAAAGGGTAAAAGAAGAAATTAGAAAAGGAAAATCTCTACGTCATGCAGTAGATTTTGCTTACTCATGGAAAGGTGCATTCTCTGCAATTATAGATGCTAACTCAACATCATTTATCACAGCATTAATCTTATTTTTCTTTGGTAAAGGTCCTGTTGTTGGTTTCGCAACAACATTTATGATTGGTATTTTTACTTCTACATTTACGTCTATTTTTATTACAAGATATTTCGTAGAAGGAAGATTAGCAAAAGGAAAATCAGTTCCTTTCTATACAAGTTTTACAGCTCATTGGTTACAAAATATCCATGTAGATTTATTAAAAACTAGAAAAATATCTTATATCATTTCTATTGTCTTAACAATTGCAGCTTTAATTTCTATCTTTACGAAAGGATTTGATATGGGTATCGAATTCCAAGGAGGACGTACTTATACAGTTCGATTTGATAAAAATGTAGATGCACAAGAAATAGCTGAAAATCTAGGAGATGTTTTTGTATATGATGGAGAAAAAATGATTCCTCAAGTAAAAACTTACGGAGGTCAAAATCAAGTTAAAATTACTACAGCATACAAAGCAGATGAAGATGGAACAAATGTAGATGACGAAATCAAAGACAAATTATACACTGGTTTAAAACCTTATTTACCAGCTAAAATGTCAGAAAAAGATTTCTCAGAAGATAATGCAACTATCGGTCTTATGTCATCAGCAAAAGTAGGTCCTACAATTGCAGATGATACAACAAGAGCTTCTTACATTGCAGTATCATTAGCATTAGTAGCAATTTTCTTCTACTTAATCGTTATGTTCAAACGTTGGCAATTCTCTTTATCAACAATCATTGCATTAGCACATGATGTTATCATTGTATTAGGAGTTTTCTCTTTCTTCAAAGGTATTTTACCTTTCAACATGGAGATCGACCAGGCCTTTATCGCTGCGATTCTTACAGTAATTGGTTATTCTATGAATGACTCGATTATTATCTTAGATCGTATTCGTGAAAACTTAACTGTAGAGAAAAATCATAATTTGTATGATATTATTAATATTTCTACTTCAGAAACATTATCTCGTACAATTAATACATCATTGTCTACTTTCCTTATTGTATTAATCATCTTTGCTTTTGGTGGAGAATCAATCAAAGGATTTATGTTTGCAAAATTAGTAGGTATCATTATCGGTACATTCTCATCTATTTTTGTAGCTTCTCCTTTATTGTATGATTTTACGAAAAAAGGACAAATGAACAAATAATAATATATTTTAAATAAATTTTAAGAAAACCATCAGAGAAATTTGATGGTTTTTTTATTTTATCTCATTTCATATTTTGTACATTTGTTTCGTGAATAGTTTAGTAATATACCCAGCGTTTTTAGACTTCGAGGAAATCGTAATAATTTTGGTCGTAGCCGTTGTCCTTTTCGGACCAGATAAAATCCCTGAAATAGCAAGAGGATTAGGAAGTGCAGTACGTAAACTTAAAGAAGCTTCAGAAGATATAAAACAAGAAATCATGAATCCTGTAGAGGATGTAAATCCTGTAAAAGATATTCAGAAATCAATAAAGGATCTAAATCCAATGGATGACATTAAGAATTCATTTCAAAAAGTGAATCCAATGGATGATTTTCAAAAATCTTTTGATGAAGTTCGTAATCCAGTAAATGAGATTGATGAAATAATTCATGATCAACCTCAAACTATTAATACAACTCCAGTACCAGAAACAGTAGTTCCTGTGGAAGATGTAAATGTAGTAAATGTTGAAAAAATTGTAGAACAACCGAAGGAAGAAGTAAAGCAAGAAGTAGAAGAAGAAGCTCCAAAAGAGCATAATAATTCTGTTGATGAAGCTTTGGGATTAGGAGGTTCTGTAAGTAGGTAATTATTTTTATGATTCAAGATTACTTTAATTGGGATGCTCATTTTTTTCTATTTTTTAATAATTTAGGAAATAGCCAATGGGATTGGTTTTGGTTGATTGTTACTGATAAAAAAACATGGATACCATTATATGTCTTTTTCTTAGTTTTATTGTATTTTAAACTTGGTTGGAAAAAAACACTAATTGCTGGTATTTGTATAGCATTGATGATTACTTGTGCAGATCAATTTACAAACATCATAAAAAATCATTTTCAACGATTAAGACCATGTTATAATCCAGATATACAAGGACTTTTTCGACCAATAGATTGTGAAGGAAGAGGAAGATTTGGTTTTACATCTGCTCATGCATCCAATCATATCGCATTAGCAATTTTTATAGGCTATATCCTTAGGAAAAATTACAAATGGTTAATTTATGTCCTTATTTTATGGGCATTACTTATTGCATATAGTCGAGTTTATGTCGGTGTACATTTCACTGGAGACATATTTTTTGGTACACTAATAGGAATATTTTTTTCTTATTTTTTTATCAAACTGTATTATTATTTAGTAAAAAAATATACTTAATATAAATCAATAGAGATGAATAATTTTTTTATTCATCTCTATTCTTTTTGGGCAAACACTTCGTGCCGTGCTTTCCATTACAATCTTTTTTGATTGATCATAAGATGTCATATAAATCCATTCAATCAAAAAAGGATTTTCATTTCAATCACTTTTGCAAACACATAAAATTATTAAAAATTTGATTATCAGTAAGTAATTATTATTATTCATTATAGGATTAATACTTATTTAAATTTATCTTCATAGATATAGATTTTCACTTATAATTCTTATACAGAAAATACGTAACTTTGATTACGAACAAAGAAAAAACTCATTATTACCTTTTAAAAATTATTAAACATTGTATTTAGATTTAGAAGAACTAAAGTATTTATTGTCAGAAAGTGTAGAACCTCTTACAGGATGGGAATCACATGAAAAATTATCTCCGCCTTATCGACAAAAATATGATATAGAATATATAAAAAGAACAAATCCTAAACAAGCTTCTGTTATGATATTATTGTATCAGAACGAGTTTGGCGAAATAGAATTTCCTATAACAATGCGTGTTGATTATGATGGAACACATTCTCATCAATTCTCATTACCTGGAGGACAATTCGAAGAACAAGATATTAGTTTCGATGAAACAGCAATAAGAGAAACAGTAGAAGAATTAGGAGTAGAATATGAAAATATTGAAGTTATAAAACAACTAAGTGAAATTTATATTCCACCAAGTAACTTCCTTGTTTATCCTTATATCGGTGTTTACCACGGAGAACCAAATTTTGCACCAGAAGAAAGAGAAGTAGAATATATTGCTCCAATTGATCTTGAAGCATTTCTTAATGCTGATTTCGAAGTTTTTGAACGTGAATTTTCTGGACAAACAGTGGAGATTCCTGGCTATAATATCGGAGATGAAGAATATCTTTGGGGAGCAACAGCAATGATTTTAGAAGAATTTAAAGATTATTTGAAAATCGTATTAAATTTGTAACCATAAAAAAAGAAAAACGTGTCTCAAAAATCTAAAAAAAAGAACGCATTTCGCGATTCATTTGGACATTTATACTTCCTGAAAAGAACTTTAATTTTCTTATTAGGTTCATTTACCTATAATAGATACAATGGATTTAATAAATTAAAAGTTTCAGGAACTAAAAACTTAGTTCACTTACCAAAACAAAACGTATTATTCGTTTCAAATCATCAAACTTATTTTGCTGATGTATTTGCTATGTATCATGTTTTTTGTAGTGTAAAAAATGGATTTATAGATACTATAAAAAATCCAATTTATTTATTGAATCCTAAAATTGATTTTTACTATGTTGCTGCCGAAGAAACAATGAAAGATAATCTTCTTACAAAATTGTTTGCATATACTGGTGCTGTAACCGTAAAAAGAACATGGCGAGCAAAAGGACAAAACGTAAATAGAAAAGTTGATTTAAACGAAATAAATAATATAGATATAGCTTTGCAGAGTGGTTGGGTAGTAACTTTTCCACAAGGTACTACAACAGCTTTTGCACCTGGACGTAGAGGAACTGCACATCTTATTAAGAAAAATAAACCAATTGTAATTCCTGTTGTAATTGACGGTTTTCGTCGTGCCTTTGATAAAAAAGGATTGCGTATAAAGAAAAAAGGAATTAATGCAACACTTACATTTAAAGAACCATTAGATATCGATTACGAAAATGATTCTAATGATGATATTATGCAAAAAATAATGAATTCTATAGAACAAGCACCAGAATTTAATCTTGTTCGCCCTATGGAAGAAATTCTTGCAGAAAATAGTGAAATCTCATTAGACGATTATCTTAATGAAGATGATGAAGAATTTGATGATTTCGATGAAATGGGATACGACGAAGAAAATAATAAAGACTAAAAAATATTACTCAATAATATAATGAAAAAAGTTCATTTTATTGCAATTGGAGGAAGTGCAATGCACAATTTAGCAATTGCTTTGCACGAAAAAGGATATCAAGTAACTGGTTCTGATGATGCTATTTTTGAACCATCTAAAACGAGATTAGATCAAAGAGGTATTTTACCTCAAGAAATGGGATGGTTTCCTGAAAAAATAACAGAAGATTTAGATGCTGTGATTTTAGGAATGCATGCACATGCTGATAATCCAGAAATGTTACGTGCTCAAGAATTAGGACTTAAAATATATTCATACCCAGAATATTTGTACGAACAGTCGAAAGATAAAACAAGAGTTGTAATTGGTGGTTCTCATGGTAAAACTACAATTACATCAATGATATTACATGTTCTTCATTACCATAATATTGATGTCGATTATATGGTAGGTGCTCAGCTAGATGGTTTTGATGTTATGGTTAAACTAACAGATGATAATGAGTTTATGATTATGGAAGGAGATGAATATCTATCATCTGCTCTAGATCGTCGTTCAAAATTCTTACTTTATCAACCAAATATTGCATTAATATCAGGAATTGCTTGGGACCATATTAATGTTTTTCCAACTTTTGAAGATTATACTTCTCAATTTTCAAAATTTGTTGATTCTATTGTAAATGGAGGAGCACTTATTTATAATGAAACGGATGAAGAGGTTTTAAAAATTGTTGATGAAACAGAAAAGGCTATAAAAAAATTCCCTTATCATTTACCAAAACATTTTATAGACAATGGTATTACTTTTATAGAAACTGAAGATGGACCGATTCCTCTTGAAGTTTTTGGAAATCATAATCTAATGAATTTAGAAGGAGCGAGAGCTATTTGTAAACAACTTGGAGTGATGGATGATGATTTTAATGAAGCGATTCAATCTTTTAAAGGAGCATCAAAACGATTAGAGTTAATCAATAAGACAAATGACTTTGTAGCATACAAAGATTTTGCTCATGCACCAAGTAAAGTTACATCTGTTACAAATGCTGTAAAAGAGCAATATACAGATAAAACAGTAGTAGGTTGTTTAGAAATTCATACTTATTCATCGCTTAATCCAGAATTTTTAGTTCAATATAAGGGAGCTTTAAATAAAGCTGATATTAAAATTGTAATGTATAGTCCAGAAGCTTTAGAGATTAAAAGAATGCCAATGATATCTCCAGAAGATATTAAAAAAGCATTTGATGACGATTCTATTTTAGTTTTTACAAATGGTGAACAGTTGCAATCTTATATAAAATCTTTAGATAAAAGAGATAAAGTATTCTTAATGATGAGTTCAGGTAACTTTGGAGGGGTTAACTTAAACGAATTATTTAAAGCTTAAATCAAAGGCATCTTATAAAACATAAAAAAAGCACAATGAATAAATTTATTCATTGTGCTTTTTTATTTAAAATCAACAATTATTTCGTTTGATTTTCTTTATATCTTTTATCAGGAGTTCCGTCTTTTTTTACATGTTTTGTTGTAGACTTGTATCGTTTATCAGGAGTTCCATCTTTTTTTAAAGGAACTGTATTAGTTGTAGTATTTACTTTTTTTTCAGCCTTATCAGCTTTTTTTTCAGCTTTTTCTATTTTTTTGTCTGCTGTATTTTCAGCTTTAGTAACCTTTTTATCAACTTTTTTCTTTACTGCTTCTTTTTTTGTTTCAGTAGTTTTAGTTGGATTTTGTTGTGCATAAGTATATCCTAAGCCTAGCACTAAAAATAATGTGAATAATAATTTTTTCATTTTGTTCATTTTTAATTAATATATTAAAGATTACAATTTTCATGCTAATAATTAAAAGTAAAATCATAAAATTTTATTAAAAACTACAATCTTATTCATCAAAAAATAAACTTTATCAATTCATTAATCAAAAACTATAATAATCTGTTGATATTTATATTAAAGTCTATTTCGTATCTTTGAAAAAAGACATTGTTATGGCAGAATATATTAGAATTCACCCAGAAAATCCACAAGAAAAAGCTATTGAACAAGTTGTAAAAATATTACAAAATGGAGGTTTAGTCATTTATCCATCTGATACGGTTTATGGGATTGGATGTGATATTACAAATCTAAAGGCAATGGAAAAATTAGCTCGTTTTAAGGGAATAAAGTTAGATAAAGCAAAATTTTCTATTGTATGCAATGATTTAAGCCATTTATCTCAATATACATTACCGATAGATAACGGAACATTTAAAATACTTAAAAGAGCCTTGCCTGGTCCATTTACATTTGTAATGAATGCTTCAAGAAATTTACCAACAGCATACAAAGGTAAAAAGACAGTTGGTATTCGTGTTCCAGATCATTTAGTTCCTCGTGCAATAGTAGAAAAATTAGGAAATCCAATTGCTTCAACATCCATCCATGATGATGATGAAATTATTGAATACACAACTGATCCTGAATTAATTTTTGAAAAGTGGGAAAAATTAGTTGATGCCGTTATTGATAGTGGTTATGGAGATAATGTTGCTTCAACTGTTGTAGACATGATAGATGGAGTAGAGGTTCTTCGACAAGGAAAAGGAGATATAGAAGATTTTTTATAATTATAAAATACAAAAAATGAAAATATTACTTTCACCAGCTAAGATGATGAATTTAGAAACTGAAGCGAAATGGAAAGCTACTTCTCCACAGTTTTTAGATCATTCTCAAGAAATTATGGATGTTATGAAGGAGATGTCTTCATCAGATTTAGAAAAACTGATGAAAATATCAAAAGATATTGCTGTTATGAATGTTGAGAGAAATCAATCGTGGACAGTTAAACCTTCTAAAAAACAGGCAATTCCTGCGGCATTAGCTTTTAAAGGCGAAGTTTATAAAGGATTAGGTGCTGAAACATTAGAAGATAAATCGTTAGATTATTTAGATAAAAATGTATTCTTACTTTCTGGATTATATGGATTATTACGCCCAACTGACAAAGTAATGCTATATCGTTTAGAGATGGGATCAAAATTAGATGTAAATGGTTCTAAAAATTTATATGGATTTTGGAAGGAAATTCTTACACCTTTTTTGAATTCAAAATTAAAAAAAGATGAATTTATCTTGAATTTAGCAAGTAATGAGTATATCAAAGTATTGGATAAAAAAACATTAAAAGCTCCAATCATAGATGTAGAATTTCAGGATTACAAAAACGGAGAACTAAAAAAAATCATGATGTATTTTAAACATGCACGTGGTTCTATGGCTCGCTTTTGTGCAGAAAATAATGTTCAAACCCTAGATGAAGTAAAATCATACGATAAAGATAATTATCGTTTTGATGCTAATTTATCAACAGATGATAAATTAATTTTTACAAGATAATTTTAATAAAATATAAAAAAATGAATGATGCAGTTTTGCTAAATATTTCAATAGATAGTTCTGCTGAAAAAATATGGCAAGTTTTAACTGATGTTGAAACATTTAATCAATGTTTTGAGAATATAAAAAAAATTGTTTCTGGGTCAATTGAATCTGGAAAAACAGTTGAAATTGAATCGATACATCACGGAGAAAAAATAGTAGATAAAATAAATATAAAATCTGCGTATATAAACGAACGTTTATCTTTTGGGTTATTAAAACAAAATTCAGAAAAGGAAATAGACGTAACATTTAGTTTAAAACCTTCAGGTAATTTCACTTACTTAACAATAGAAGGAAGAAATTTTGCAGATGAATTTGATCGATCACAATCAGAAAATAATTGGATTAATACAATGCAATTAATAAAGAAATATATACAATAATAAAAAAGCCAGTAAATTTTATTTACTGGCTTTTATTTTAGAATTTATCTTCAATATATTCTTGTATTTTATTTGTAATGATTGGTACAGCTACCATAATTAACCCTGAAATAAGAATTTTTGATAACCCATTCATAGGATATTTTTTGGAAGCTTTGTTACCAAACCAATGTAAGGTATTTTCAACCTTTGATGTAGCAAATTGAGAATCAGATCTTAGATTAGATACAAAATCAACAGCTCTATTTACAAATGAATTTTCATGTTTATTTTCAGAAAGTTTCATTTCTAATCTAAGTTTGCGTTTTGCTAATCTTAAATCTTCTAAAGTTTTAATTCTAGAATTATCTTTTTTACTCTTCATTTTCATCATCATCTTGGTTGTTCATTGCTTCCATTGCATTTTCAACTGCTATATTAGTTAAAAAAAGCTTGATATTCTTTTTAAATAGTATACAAAGAACCATTATACATAAATGGATTCCAGTAACGCTTAAAAAACCTAAACCGGTATCATTAAAGTAATTCCCTAAAATAAAACCTAGAGCTAAACTTCCTAATAATAATAAAAATAAAGTAAAAACAGATAAAATTAAAACGTAAATGCCACTTGCGAGCATACTACTTAATGAATCTACTAAATCATATTTCGCTAACGAAATTCTATTATTAATATAATTTTTAAGTTCTTTAAACATTGGATGGTTTATTATAGGTTATAAATTTAGATATATTTTATCAAATAAATTTATTTAATTTGTTTGATATAGGTTTTATTAAACACCTACATTTTCTTCAAACTCATCTTTTAATTCATCTTTTGTTTTATCTGCTTTAGATTTCAATTCTTTACCAGATTCTTTCGCTTTAGCAATAAATTCATCTTTTTGTTCAGCTAATTTATATTTAATTTCTTCTAATTTAGCTTCTAACTCTTTTTTAGATTTCTTAGCTTTTTCAGAAAAGTCATTAGCATATTTGTCTAATTCTTTTTTTAATTTGTCAGCTTCTTTTCTTAATTTTTTTCTTGTTTCTGCTCCAGATTCTGGTGCATATAATAAACCAACTACAGCTCCAATTGCTGTTCCGATTGCTAAACCTGCTAATAATTTAGTTGCATTATTCAATTTACTCATAATAAAGTTTTTTTTGAGATTAAACGTATATATATTTACACTTATAAATTTACAAAAACAATACCAAAGAATAAAAATCATTTTTAAAAAACTACAACAAATGTTAATATTATCAGAAAAGTCTAAAAGCATGCCAGCGTCACCAATAAGAAAATTAGTTCCTTATGCAGACAAGGCAAAAGAAAGAGGTACAAAAGTTTATCATTTAAATATTGGTCAACCAGACATAGAATCTCCAAAAGCTGTTTTAGATGGATTGAAGAATTTTAATTCTACTATTATATCTTATACTCATTCAGAAGGAACGTTAGAGTATAGAAAAGCATTGGCAAATTATTATACAAATAGAGGAATAGAAAATCTTACACCTGAAAATTTTATAGCAACTTTAGGAGGCTCTGAAGCGTTATTATTTATATTTGGAATTATTGCTAATCCTGGAGATGAAATAATTATACCAGAACCATTTTATGCAAATTATAATGGATTTACTTGTGAAAACGATGTAAATATTGTACCTATATCATCAGCAATAGAAAATAATTTTGCATTGCCATCTATAGAAGAATTTGCAAAAAAAATAACAGACAAAACAAGAGCAATTTTAATTTGTAATCCAGGTAATCCTACAGGATATGTTTATTCTAAAGAAGAATTGATTCAATTAAAAGACCTAGTTTTAAAACATGATATTTATTTAATTGCAGATGAAGTTTATGCTGAATACTTATATACAGAAGAAGAATTTACTTCTATTTTAAGTTTTCCTGAATTAGAAAATAATGCCATAGTTATAGATTCTGAATCTAAACGTTTTTCATTATGTGGAGCACGTTCAGGATCATTAATTTCTAGAAACAAACAATTCTTAAATGCAGCAATGCTTTTTGCTCAAGCTCGTTTAAGCCCAGTAGAAATATCTCAACATATAGCTACTTTGGCACATCAAAATGTAGGAACATACTTTGAAGATTGTAGAGCAGAATATTTAAAAAGACGTAATATCTTGGTAGAAGGTCTTAAAACAATTCCAGGTGTTATCTGTCCTAATCCGAAAGGAGCTTTTTATTGTATGATAAAATTGCCTGTAGATAACGCAGAAAAATTCGCTGTATGGTTATTAGAATCATTTAGTGATAATAATGAAACAATAATGTTAGCACCAGGAGAAGGTTTTTATTCAAACCACGAATTAGGAAAACAAGAAGTAAGATTGGCTTATGTTATCAAAGAAGAAGATTTAGTTCGTTCAGTAGAATTACTAAGAATTGCTTTGGAACAATATCCAGGAACAATAAAATAATACATATAGATTAATATATAAATGGATATAAGAGAAAATTATTCATTAAAGTTATACAATACTTTTGGAATTGAAGCCAAAGCAAAATATTTTGCTGAGGTTTCTAGTGTACAAGATTTAAAAAATATTTTAGCATTTAGAAGAGAAAGTAATTTACCAATACTTTTTATTGGTGGAGGAAGCAACATACTTTTCGTAAATGATTTTCCAGGTATTGTACTAAAATTGAATCTGAAAGGAATCGATATTTTAAATGAAGATGAAGAGTATGTTTATGTGCATGCACAAGGAAGTGAGAATTGGCATCAGTTTGTGCAATGGACTTTGATGCAGGATTTCGGAGGATTAGAAAATTTGTCTTTAATTCCTGGTAACGTTGGTACAGCTCCTATGCAAAATATTGGTGCATATGGAGTAGAAGTAAAAGATTATATTACAGAAGTACAAACGCTTGACTTAGATACTGGAAAAGAAAGAACATTCAAAAACGAAGATTGTAATTTTGGTTACAGAGAATCTATTTTCAAAAACGAATTAAAAGGTCAATACGTTTTAGTTGGTGTTACTTTTAAACTAACAAAACATAATCATGTACTACATATTGATTATGGAGCAATAAAAAGCGAGCTAGAACAAGAGCAAGTTATTTCTCCAACAATACAAGATATCAGTGCAGCAGTTATTAGAATAAGAGAAAGTAAATTGCCAGATCCTTCTCAAATAGGAAATTCAGGTAGTTTTTTCAAAAATCCAGTCATTACTGATGCTGAATTTGATGAAATTATTAAAAATAATCCAGATATATCTTATTACAAAACCGATTCTGGTGTAAAACTTGCAGCTGGTTGGTTAATAGAACATGCTGGATGGAAAGGTAAACGTTTTGGTGATGCAGGTGTTCATGATAAACAAGCATTAGTTCTTGTTAATTATGGAAATGCAACTGGAAAAGAAATTTACAATTTATCTCAACAGATAATTGATGATGTTCAGTCAAAATTTGGTGTTACATTAACTAGAGAAGTAAATATCATACAATAAATAATTAAAAATGGGCTTTTATAAATAAAGGCTCATTTTTTTTTGGGCGTTCCCTTCGGTCGTGCTTTCCGTTCCAATCTTTTTTAATTGGTAATGCAATTAACAATCAAAAAAGGATTTTCACTACAATCACTAACGCATTAAAGCATCGTAATTAATAAATTTCTTTTATAAAAATCTATAGCAGCTAATTAATCAATTAAAATATCTCCAAAATGTTTCAGATTATATTTTTTCTTAATTCTTTGTTTAGCTTTTTTTATAGCATCAAAACTTACTCCCAATAAATTTGCCGACATTTCATTGTTCAATCCTACTTTAGCAAGTAAAATAACGCGTAAATTAGATTCAGTAAGATTTCTAAAATCTTGATTTAACTTGTAAAAATAATCAGGATATTTTTTAATAAATATAGATTTAAAATTATTCCAATTTTCTTCTGTCATCAAATGAAACTGTAATATTTTTTCTATTTCAATATTAATCTTATCAGAATCAAAAATAGATTTTTTGTACGATTTAGAAGCCTCGTTTTTTAATGAAGCTATTTGTTGATTTTTTTCATTTAGAAAAGAAATATAAGATTCTATATCTTGATTACTTTGCAAAAGTTTTTCATTTAATTTATCCTTATCATATTTCAATTGTAACATCAAATTTTGTATTCTATTAATTGTATTCTCATTTTCTAGCTTACGGTTTCTATAAATTAAAAAACACAATAGGAATAGAAGGATTACAGCCGAAAATATGAAAATTCCTATAATTCGATTTTTTTTTATTAAATCATCTTTAAACTTTATTTCCTTATTTAAGTTCTTCTTTTCATAATTATAACTGACTAAATTAAGATTATCATCAGAATCTTTATTCATTAATTTATATTCAACTTCTTTTAATTTTTTTAAAACAAGAAATTCTTCGTTTTGATTATTTCCTTTTTTTTGGAGTAATTTATATTTTTCGTTTAAAAATTTGTATTCATCTGAGATGAAATAATCTTTACTTTGTGCTATTTGTAAAGCTAAATTTATATTTTTTATTGCACTGTCTATATCACCAATTTTATCATAATACAAAGACAATCTTTTATAATATAATATCAAGTAATTTATATTATTTTCTTTTCTAGTAATAGCATAAGCTTTATCCAAATTATTTTTAGCTTTTTGATATTCTTTTTTTTCAATATTTATTTCAGATAAATTACCTAATATTTTTGCTAATCGTATAGAATCATTATTCAGAGTAGCTTCTTTTAAAGCAAGGTTGTAATAATATTCTGCGTTTTTAATATCGTGTAATCTATAATAATTCATACCAGTGTTATCATAAATTTCAGCATGATTTATATTCTTATATTTATTTGCTTTTTTTAAATAAAAATTAGACGTATCATAAATTTTTATATTGTTTAGATAATAGGCAATAACTTTGTATGTTTCTGCAGGTTCAATGAGTTGTTTATCGTCTATATCTTTTATAATGTTTTCTAATTCGATAAATAATTTAAAAGTTTTTTTTACATTTCTTGTATAATGATAGTTATACCAAGCATATCTACTTAATATCCAAATGTATTCAGGAGAGTTTTTATTTTCAGGAAGTAAAAGAAAAGCATTTTTATATAACTTTTCTGCTTTGTTACTCGATTTGTCTTCTTTTTCTACAATCAAATCTGCCTTTAGTGTTGTATACACAGCTTTGTTTATTGAAATATTTTTATTCTCACTTATTTTTTTTTCAATATTATTTAATTGTTCATTAAAAGATAGATTACTTTTTCTGATTTGATAGATTAAAGAATTTTTTTGATTAATATTCTCATAATTCATAGAATATAAAAAGAATGGAAAAAGAAATAAAAGTAATGATTGTAAAACTCTATT
>DJDD01000111.1:2484-3403 GCA_002430925.1 Flavobacteriales bacterium UBA5933 | reverse complement strand
AGAAATAACTAAAAATCTCATTCTAGTGTCTAAAATCCAAAAATGTTGTGATTACCTTTCAAAATCATTGTTTTTTTTGTTTTTTGAAAAAAAACGATTTTTGTTTTCATTTTCTCGATTATATTTGTTAAAATAAATTTATCATAATGAAAAAATATTTTATTAAATACATTACTATAATAACTTTTATTTTACCTTTGTTATGTTCATCTCAAATATTATCATTTAACGATTTTAGAAATTTTTATATTAATGATTACAACCAAACAATTAAATATGTTAAATCAATTGGTTATAAACAAAAAAATGAATTAAATAAAGACGGTTTATTAATAAAATATTTTTCTCAAGATTCGACAGACTCAATACTGGTAATTATTTATGATGTAAAAAAGAAAGAGTTTACTGGATTTGTTTTAGGTTCTTTTTATGATAAAATAAACAACCGTATATTAATGACTTTAAAAGATTCTGAATACATTGATATTGGTTCAAGTATCAACTCTGATTGTTACTACTTTTTATATGAGGGGTTTCATATTAATTATTGTAATGAAGATGATGGTAAAATAATATATGATAAAAACGGAAATAAAGTTGAATTAAGAAGTATTCAAATAGAATCAAATAGATTAGATAAAAGTATTATATCATTAAAATAAATAATATAACCACCCATATGTATACAGCCTCAAAAAGTGTCTAACTTTTTTGGGTATTTTTTATACCAGCATAAATAGTTCCATTACTTGTAATGATTTTGTTTTTACCAATAGCTGTGTCATTTTTTACTAAACTTTTTAGAAAATTATTGAATGATTCTTTTAATGTATCTAAATTTCCAACTTTGCTAACCCAATTGGTTTTATTTGTTGATAAATCAAAATTAATAAAGTTGATTTCGTCACCTTTTTGCCCA
>DJDD01000111.1:1607-2345 GCA_002430925.1 Flavobacteriales bacterium UBA5933 | reverse complement strand
TTTGCCCAAGTATTAATAATTGATTTTGAGATGGAATAATAGTCGTAGAATAAAGAATATATCCATACTCAGCAGCATTAAAAACAACTTCACCTGTTGTATTATTTACTATAACACTATTATTGTCGAACTTTATTTGTATATAAGGTGAATCTGCAATAAATTCAATATCGGCATCACTAGAAAAAGCTTTAAGAAAATCATTATTAGAAATTGCATCATAAGCTTTTGCTAAGTCATTTAATTTCGTTTGATTATTAACTTTTTTAATATCTAAACTCCAGTCAATTTTTTTTGTAGTAGGGTTAACGCTAGAAATACCATCTTTTGTTTTTACCAACACATTTCCTGTTAATGGTTCTACTTTTAATTCTTGAATAGGATTATTAAAAGAAATTGTTTCCTGAGCTAATAGAAAATTGCTAGATAAGCCAATAGTAAAGGCTAATCCTAAAGAAAAAATAGATTTTTTCATAATAAGTATAGTATAAGTTATTGATTAAGAGTTTAAAATTAACATTTTATTTTGTTTTTAAGTAATATTGTTAATAAAATTGTCAAGATTAATTTATAGTAGTCAAGTTTTTTATTGAAGTAATTGCAAAAAAATCAATAATAAGTATAATTATATTGATAGAAAAAATACCTGAAAATGGCTATAATATATGTTTGTAAACAAATTCAAAAAATGATTAGCTTTGACTATTCGAATAAAATAATAAAACATGGTAAAACATT
>DJDD01000111.1:1081-1440 GCA_002430925.1 Flavobacteriales bacterium UBA5933 | reverse complement strand
ATAAAACATGGTAAAACATTTATTTATTTTTATTTTTTGTTGTTCATGTTATATACAAGCACAATTTGCTATAGTTAATGACAAAGATGGTTTTGTAAATGTAAGAGAGGAACAGAACACAACTTCTACAATTCTTAATAAAATGAAAAATGGAAAAATTGTTCAACAAATAGCTCAAGTTAATTTTTATGCATAAAATTATATTTTACATTATTATATTTTTATTTAGTGCTTTAGTTAATGCACAAAATATTTCTACTTCAACATTTGGATCTATAAAAATAAATATGAGTTTTGAAGAAGTTTCGAGGTTAAATCCTAATCAATTAGCTGTCTTGGAAACAACAAATGAAAATATG
>DJDD01000111.1:0-881 GCA_002430925.1 Flavobacteriales bacterium UBA5933 | reverse complement strand
CAGTTCAGGATATTACCATAAATGGTATAAAATATCATATTGTTTATTATAAAAATTTGGTGAATAAGAGAACCGAAGTTTATTCAGTGACTTCTACAGCTAGAACATTAAAAACATTATCAGGAATTAAGATTGGAAGTTCTTTAAAGGATTTGTGGAATGTTTATAAAAATTATGATGTTTCTATTCGAAATAGTAGTGATAACGAAAAAGGAACTGAAAATGCAACACGTGTTTTTATTTTGAATGATATAGATAATGGATGTTATTTGGCCTTTTATCTGAGTAATAATCTTGTAACAAGAATAGCATTAGTAAATGAATCGGGTTATTTAAATAATAATATCTATGAAAATTAATCTTTTTTTAGTAGGTTTTGTAGTAAGTACAATTTTTTGTTCTGCACAAATTTCAACTACGCGAATGAATGACTTTAAAATAGGTATGTTTCCTTCGGATTTATTTAAATTAATAGGAAATAAAGCAGCTGCAATAGCTATTGATACAGAATTTTCTATTGTAAATAAAGGAATTGAATATACATTGTATGTTGGAGATGGGTACTTAAGTGGAGAGAATGGAGGTGCTTATTTAAAATCTATTTCTACAACAAGTAAAAATATAAAAACTCTTTCAGGCTTAGGAATAGGAAGTACTTTGGATGATTTATGGAATGCTTATTCTACAAAATACTATGTTTTCATCAATAAAGAAATCGAAGGAATATGATCTTTCTCTATACAAGATGAACAAAATGGAACGATATTAACTTTTGAGTTGATAAATGGAAGAGTAGATAAAATTGAAATAAATTCTTACAATCCTGAAGAATGTACTTTGTAAGTAGTTTATTCTATTTTATTTATAAAAATTGCAATAGG
>DJDD01000144.1:5136-5765 GCA_002430925.1 Flavobacteriales bacterium UBA5933 | reverse complement strand
TAAAAGGTATTTTAGAGCAAGAAAGTATCGTTAATAAAGCATTACCAAATGCTAGTTTTCTACCCAAAAGTAGTTGTTCTATTGGTAAAATAAATGTAAATGATAATGTAGCAATAATTAGTATTGATTCTGAATGGTATTTACAAAATTGGGATAAACAACCCAATATCAATGAAAATTGTTATATAAAATCTCGAGAAGATTTTTTTGAGGAATTAGAAAATCAATTAAATAATTTTCAGAATAAAACTACAATCATAGCCATGCATCATCCATTATATTCTAACGGAATACATGGAGGATATTTTGATATTAAAAAGCAATTGTATCCTTTTGGTGATGATATAAAAGTACCTTTGCCAATAGTTGGCTCATTCTTAAATTTATTAAGAAGTACAACAGGTTTAAGTACACAAGATGTAAATAATTATAAGTACAGGGAATTAGCTTCTCAGATTTCTACTATTATTGAGAATAGAAATAATGTTATTGTAGTTTCGGCTCATGATAACAGCTTGCAATATATACAAAATAATAATGTTAAGCAGATAATTAGTGGTGCTGTATCAAAAAGAGAATCTGCAAAAGCTGTCAGAGATAACGATTTTTCTTATGGAGATAAAGGATAT
>DJDD01000144.1:0-4980 GCA_002430925.1 Flavobacteriales bacterium UBA5933 | reverse complement strand
TTTAGATTTATATGATAATGGTGAATCTAAAGTTAATTTTTACGCTTTTACAGAAAATGGAGTAGAGTTGTTACTTTCTAAACAAGTAACAGACAAAAAGAATATAGCTTTAGCAAAAGATTATAGTGACAAAGTTTTTCCTAAGCAAGTAAATACATCAGTTTATCCAAAAGAAATTACTGAAAAGCCTAAATCTTATGAATTTTTGTTTGGTAAACATTATCGTGATATTTATGGAAAAAGTATTGCTGTAAATACATTAAATTTAAATGATTATCACGGAGGTTTATTTCCTATCCGTATGACAGGAGGTAGCCAAACAACAAATCTTCTTTTACAAGATTTGCATGGAGAAGAATATACTATGCGATCTATTAAAAAAAGTGCGACTCAGTTCATACAACAATTTGCGTTTAAAGATAAATACATTGCAAATGAATTTGAAGGATCTTTTTCCGAAAAATTCTTAATGGATTTTTACACAACAAATCATCCTTATTATCCTTTGGCTGTTTCTGGTATGATGAATTCTATTCAAATTCTTCATGCTAAGCCGAATTTATATTATGTTCCTAAGCAGACCAATCTACAAGATTATAATGAGAATTTTGGAGATGAGATGTACATGGTAGAAGATCATAAAATTCAGAATTTCAAAGATTCTGTCTTAGGATTACCTCAAAAAATTGTTTCATCGGATGAAATGTTATCGCTTATAACAAAGGATAACAAAATATCAGTCGATAAAAATGCCTACGTTCGTGCACGTTTGTTTGATATGCTTGTGGGAGATTGGGATAGAACTGATGACAAATGGGATTGGGCTGGTTACAAAGATGGAGATAGAATGATTTATAAACCAATATCTAAAGAAACAGATCAAGTTTTTCCGAGATATGATGGTATATTTTTTAATCTTGTACTTAGTTCGCCTGCTTTAAAACATATGCAGGATTTTAGGAGTGATATTAAAAATGTGAAATGGCTAAATAGAAAACCATATGCATTAGATTTAGCTATTTTAGAAGCATCAGATTTGGAATTATGGAAAAAAGAAGCTGAAGTCATTCAAAAAAATCTGACAGAAAATGAAATAAGAAAATCATTTGATTTATTACCTCAAGATGTAAAACAAAAATATGATAATGTAGTTATTGATAATATTCTTCAAAGAAAATCAAATTTGATAAAATATGCAGAAGAATATAATAAAGTTTTACGTCGTTTAGTAATTTTAAAAGGGACCGATAATGATGATGATTTTATTGTTACTCGATTACCAGGAGGAATTACAAATGTCAAAATATATTCATCAAAAAATAAAAAAATAGTTTTTGATCAGGATTTCGATAAAAAGGAAACCAAAGAAATTAGATTATATGGTCTTAATGGTAAAGACTATTTTAAAGTAGATGGTAATCCAAGTCAATCTATTCTTATTCGTTTAATAGGAGGTTTAGATGATGATACATACGAAGTAAAACGTTCTTCTAAGGTTAGAATTTATGATTACGCAAATGGTAATGATACTTCGCAATCTTCTTTTCTTACGTTTAGAAAATTTGAGGATGATTATGATATTAATACATATTCATTCAAACAACCAGAATATAACTTTCTAACAACCGCTCCCACTGTTGGGTACAACCCTGATGATGGATTGAAATTAGGATTTTCTCCAACTTATACAGTGAATGGTTTTGACAGAAATCCTTATTCTCAAAAACATAATTTACAGTTGAATTATTATTTTGCGACAGGTGGTTTTGAAGCGAAATACAAAGGGACATTTGTTAAGGTAATTGGTAAATGGAATTTAGATTTAAACGCAGCTTATACCAGCCCTGCTTTTAGTGCAAACTTTTTTGGTTTAGGAAATAGCACGGCAAATTATCAACGTCGTTTGGGTATGGATTACAACCGTATCCGATTACATAGTTATAGTTTTGGTCCTTCATTAATAAAAACGACTAATAATAGAGGAAGTTTAGATGTTTCTGCACTTTATAGTTACAAACAAATCGAAGAAAATTTAAATAGAATTGTTGGAGAAGCTGATCAAAATATTAATAAAGATGTATTCAAGGGGCAAAATTTTGGAGAACTAGGAGTTAAGTATATTTTCAAAAATTATGACAATGAATCTTTACCAAAATTAGGAATGACATTTTTAGCCAATGGTAAATACATTGCTAATTTATCAGATTTTCATAGACACTTTTTCTTTACAGAAGTTAACCTTGGTTTCACACACAAAGTTTCAGCTAATGGAAGAGTAACTATTGCTTCAAAATTAAAAGGTAAAGCTGTTTGGGGACAAAATGAAAATATAGAATTCTATCAAATGGCTTCAATGGGTGGTGATTCAGATTTTAGAGGATACAGACCTGGGCGATTTAGTGCCAATAAAGTTTTCTTACAAAGCTCGGATTTGCGTTTTGATGCTTTTGGTTTCAAAGCCATTGTTCCATTACGATTAGGCGTATTTATTGGGGCAGACTATGGACGTGTTTGGTTAGATGGTGAAAACTCAAGAAAATGGCATACTTCTACAGGAGGTGGTATTTGGATAAACGGTGTACAGTCTGTTACAGCTTCTATTTCATATTTTAAAGGTGAAGATCCTGGTCGTGTAGTTGTTGGGATGAATTTTGGGTTTTAATATTCTCTTACAAATAATATTTTTTCCTAAATTGATCAGGAGTTAAATCTGTATACTTTTTAAAGAATCTTACAAAATAAGATACATCCTGAAAGTTTAATAAATAAGAAATTTCAGTTACTGAGATTTCTTTATTTACTAATAGTCGTTTAGCTTCAAGAATAATTCTATCACGTATTATAGTGCCAGCTGCAAGTCCAAAAGTTTCTTTACATAAAGCATTCAAATGATTAGGTGTTATATACAATAATTCTGCATATTCTTTTGGTAATTTTTTAGTTTTAAAATGCTCTTCAATCAAACGCTGAAAGTTACTTAGTAATAATGATTGATGTTGCTTTCCCTTTTCTTTTTCAGTTTCTAAACGTCTATTTACATCAATAAATAAATTCATTAAATCAAATCCAATTTTTAGATTAGAGAAATGATTATTACTTGTATTTTCAGTAATCATTGACTGAAAATAAGCAGTTATTTTGTCCACTAAATCATCAGGAATCTGTACAACATGATCTTTTACCTGTATCGATTGTAAAAATCTAAATTCTTGTAAAATAGATGAATTAATTCCTATCCAATCGAAAAAATTTTCATAAAAATTAACCACAAATCCATCATATTCTTCTTTAAAATACCATTGATGTACTTGCCCAGGTTTCATAAAATACATAGCACCTTTGGTAACCTCAAATTTTTCGAAATCTATTAAATGAGATCCACTTCCTTGTGTAAAATAAACCAAATGATAGTATTTATGACTATGTACTTGTAATAAATGTGGATTACTGTTTACATATCCTCTAAAACGATCAACAGTTAGTAATTCATTACTATTTTTTTCTGCATTTAGATTACATATATCAAAAGTAGGAAATAGATCTTTTTTCATGGTTTCTATTAAATAGTAGTAAAAATAGTCACAAAAGTGAATATTTTAAAATGAAAGTTCTAACTTTAAAAAATGAGACAATCAACTAAATGGAATTCAGAGAGAAAAAAATAATATTACTATCATTAGATGGAGGTGGTATACGAGGAATAATAACTTGTGTTATTCTAAAATATATAGAAGATCAACTAAAACAATTGGATGATGAAAATGCTAAAATAGGGGATTATGTCGACTTTGTAAGTGGTACAAGCACAGGTGCTCTTATTGCTTCGTTGTTATTAATGCCAGACGATAATCATCCAAAAAAAGCAAAACATTCCATTACCGATGCACTTAATATTTATTTGGGCGAAGGTAAAAATATATTCTCTAAAACATTTTGGACTCTTCTCAACAATCCTCTTTCGGTATTCAAAGGTAATTTAGCAACAATAGTTCTAGAGGAACAACTCAACATTGTTTTCAAAAATACAGAACTCAAACACCTTATTCGACCTTGTGCATTTGTTGCTTATGATACAGTCAATCAAAAACCAAAAATTTTTAATTCCATCGATGCAATCTCTCCATTCAGAAATTTCTATGTAAAAGATGTTTGTCGGGCTTCATCTGCCGCACCAACATATTTTGAGCCAGTCAATATACAATCCTTTGCAAAACAAGAATTTTGCTGTATAGATGGTGGCGTTTTTGCTAATAACCCAACCTTTCTTGGTTACATTGAAACACAGAAACAGAAAATAAATTTTAATAAATACCTGAAAGATGAATCAAAATTTAACGGTATTGCACCATTAAAAGAGTTCGTAGTTATTTCTATTGGAAATGGTTCACGAGCAAAGTCGTATACATATCAGGATTTATATGGAATTTCAAAGTCTAAATGGGTAGATCCATTGGTTGATATTTTTATATCGACAGGCGTTGACATGGTTGATACAGAAATGCAAAGTTTATATTCTCTTCTAAAACCTAAGTACCAACAAAATTATTATCGTTTTAATCCTCAAATTCCAGAATCAGCAATTGATTTGGGAAATGTTTCCGATGATAATATAAAAACCTTATTAAAGGTAGCAAAAAATTATGTAGCAAATCATAAAGATGAATTAGATGAGGTTGTAAAGAAACTTATTGATAATAAAACATAAAGTATTTTTTTTATTTTTTATGGCGTTCCCTTTGGTCGGGCTTTCCGTTCCAATCTTTTCTAATTGTTCATTGCATTTCTTACCCATTGGTGAACTATAAATGTAATGACCAAGTGGAAATGCATTCAATTAGCAAAGGATTTCCACTTCAATCCCTAACGCAAATTCGTATAAAACAAGAAAATTCATCTTCGATATTTTCCGTTTTTTGTGTTAAATAATTGTTTTATAGCAGATTATTTTTTAAATTCGAGTTACCAATCTACTGCTATGCC
>DJDD01000148.1:45518-46315 GCA_002430925.1 Flavobacteriales bacterium UBA5933 | reverse complement strand
CATCTAAGCACGGCCCGAAGGGATTTCCCAAAAAAAAATTATAAAAAAAAGTGTTGGATTTTATCCAACACTTTTTTTATTTATTCAAAAAATAATTTTTTAAAGTCTCTATATTTCCACCAATTCTTTTTCATTGTTGGTCGTTCTACGAATATAAATAATAAGCCCGATGCAATTAAAACACTTATAAGAGCAATTGTAAACTTGATACAAAAGTCTAAATAATAGTTATCAAAAAATAACTTATTAGGTGTATAAAAAGCATGTAATAAATAAATAAGTTTTTGATGAATCATGTATATACTATAGCAAAGGCAACCAATAATATAAAAAAAACTTTATTTCTAGAAATTTTATAAAATATTTTGATCTCTCGGAAAATGTTAATAAAATTATCATTGTTATTATAAAAATATTTTCATTTGGATTAGTGAAAATAAGTAGAAGGGATAGTAAACATAAAATATCAAATAGTATATTTTTACTTTTACTTATTTTATTATCTAAATATATATCAGCGCAAAATATACCAATTAGAAAATAAGGCAGATAATTTAAAAGATTTTTAAATCCTAAATCAGGAATGAAATTAAAATGACTCCAACCAAAAATTAAAAATAAAAGAATTAATCTTCTCATTATTTTATTCATTTTAAAAATTTGTAAAATAAGAGGAGCAATAATATAAAATTGAATTTCTATTTCTAAAGTCCATAAAACTGGGTTTATAACTGGCATTTCATGGTAAATCAGATTATGAGAATAAAATAATGAAGCTAAAAAATGAGGAAATAGCT
>DJDD01000148.1:0-45354 GCA_002430925.1 Flavobacteriales bacterium UBA5933 | reverse complement strand
AAAACCACTTATTCCGAAAAATAAAAAAACACCTACTGCACTTATGTAAATGTATTTAGTTATATCGATTTTTCGTTAAAAGCAGGATTGTTGTCGATATAGTAATCAAAGAAATGAGCAATGAATACACTTACTACAGCGAAAAATCTTAATCCATCTATATATAATATTTTTTTTCCTGTGTAGGTGACTCTTTGTAAAAGGTTTAATAAATTCATTTTTTAGTTAGATTGATACTTAATTGTTATGCTAACAAATATATAATCTTTTATGAAAGCATTACAAAAAAATAAAAGCCCCAATTTATGGAGCTTTTTATTTTATTATATCTTTTTTAAGTCAACCTCAAATTCATCATCATTAAATTCAAAATCTTCAAAAGTACATTCAACTTCAAAAGGAATATCTTGATCAGAATCTTCTGTGAAATTTTGTACTTCACCTTTCCAATTTAATGTTAAAACACCTTTATCATTTACATCAAAAGAAAGTTTATTATTTACAGTTTCGTAATCTTCTTCAGATATATTTAATGTAGTGTAATAAACTTCTACTAGTTCACCATCTTCATCTTCTTCCTCAGCAAATCCGTAAGGAATAGAAATGGTTTTACCATTTAAATCTTCAATAGATTCTGCATCTAAAGGAAAATCGTCTATAAACAGAGAAAGTTGAGGGAAATCATTTTGTAAAGAATCTCCTTCTACATGTTCTAGATCATCATTGGAATGTATTTCTACCAACAAACATCTTTTATTTCCTTGAAAAACGACTTTACATAAAGATTTTTCAATCTGATAATTAAATGTTTCATCCGGATGGAAGAACTTAATTGTTTTCATTTTGTTTTTAATGTATATAATTAATTATGAATACGAATATAATTAAGTTCAATTAATTATCATAAAAAAATAAATAAGATTTTATAAAAAACCCTCACATTAAAAAATGTGAGGGTTTTAATATTATTAATTACTTTGATTATTTAGCTACTTCTGCTGTAGAAGGTTTAGCTGTAAGATCAACTTGTAATAAAACTTCATCTTTAATGATAGAACCTCCTGCACCTGGGAAAGTGATTCCAAAATCTTTACGATTAATTCCGAATTCTTCAGATTTAATAGTTACATCATCAGCACCAACTGTTACATTAGCTTTAAATGTAATATTTTTAGGAGTTCCACGGAAATCTAAGTTACCAGAGATTTCAGTATTGTAGTCACCTCCTTCTAAAGCTTTAACTCCTGTAATTTCAAATGTAGCTGTTGGGTATTTTTCAACGTCTAAGAAGTCAGCAGATTTTAAGTGTCCTTCTAATTTTCCTTTACTTTCTTTATCAGCATCTAAATCTTTAGATTCAAAAGATGTAAAATCAGCAACGAATTTACCTGATTCTAAAACACCATTATTAACTTTTATAGTCCCTTCTTTTAATTTTACATCACCATAGTGTCCTTCTTCTGGTTTTTTAATATCATCAAAAGTTTTTCCTCCTTTCCAGTTAACAATAGATGTTGTTGTATCTACTGCATAATCTGTAGCTCCTTCTGTAGCTGTAGCTCCTTCTTTAGCTTCTGTAGTTTCTTTAGTTTCAGTTTTTCCTCCACAAGATGTTAACGCGATAGTAGAAACAACTGCTAATCCTAAAAATAATTTTTTCATATCGTTTTTTAAATTTTTAACAAAAATAGTTGATATATGTATTGTAGGTATTGACATAAATCAATAAATTAAATTGATTTTAAATTATTCTAAATACCTTTATCCAAAAATAAACAAAAATTTTTTAAAAGTGCTAAATATTCAAAATCTTGACTATAATTATCCAGATTTTACAGAAAAAGTAGTAGAATCTGTTAGTTTTTCTGTAGAAAAAGGAGAAGTTACAAGTATTATAGGTGAAAGTGGAAGTGGAAAATCAACATTGTTAAAATTGATTTATGGCTTATTAGATTTTAATCAAGGTGAAATTTTATACTATGATAAAAAATTGAGAGGTCCAGCTTATAATTTAATTCCTGGTCATGAGATGATGAAATATGTAGCTCAAGATTATGATTTATTAGATTTTGTTACTGTTGGAGAGAATGTGGGGAAATTCTTAAGTAATTTTGATTTAGATTTAAAACAACAACAAATAGATGAAGCTTTAGATGTGGTTGAATTACTAGATTTCAAACATATTTTTCCTAATAAATTAAGTGGTGGACAAAGGCAAAGAGTTTCTATCGCAAGAGCATTAGCTCAACAACCTAAAATTTTATTATTGGATGAGCCTTTTTCTAATCTCGATCAAACTTTAAAGTTGACTATAAGAGAAAAGATAATGAAATGGTGTAAAAAGCATGAAATAACTGTTATTTTTACAACACATGATTTGAATGATGCTTTTTATACTTCAGATAAAATATTAGTTTTAGAACATGGAAAAATGATTCAATTTGACCATGTAGAAAATGTAAGAAATTTCCCTAAGTCTGAATATGTTTCTCGTCTTTTTGGCTATGTAAATATTTTATCAGCCAATGTTGCTAAACAACTAAATATTACAGCAGATAATAAAGTTGTTATTTACCCAGAAGAAATTGTAATATCAAATAATGGAAATTTTGAAGCAAAAATTTTAGATGTTAAATTTCAAGGGAGAGATTATTTAGTTCGTTTTTCTTTGAATGATATTGAATTAGTAGGTTACTCAAAAATAAAATTATCACAAGATGATGCTATTCATTTTACTATAGAAAAGTTTCATCAATTATGAATTTAGATGATTTAGAAAAGAAGGAATTATTAAGTGATAGATTAATTTTAATTCCATTTACCTTAAAATTTTGTGTAAATATTTCAAATAATGATTTTTCGGATTTAAAAACATTAAATCTCATAAGAGGTGTTAATTGGCCTGATGATGAAATTATAGAAACTTTACCAAAAATCATAAGAAATCTTTCTAAAGTAGATTATCCTACAGGATTTGAATCTTGGATGATTATAAAAAAAGATACAAGAGAGATTATAGGGGATGTCGGTTTTAAAGGATATAATTTTATAACTAAAAGTATCGATATTGGCTATGGTATAATAAAAGAAGAAAGAAAAAAAGGTTATGCTCAAGAAGCTTGTCAATTGCTAATTGAATGGGCTTTTTCTAATAATTTTTTAGAATGTATAACAGCTTGTTGTTATATTGATAATATAGATTCTAGTAATTTATTGAAAAAATTAAATTTTATAGAATACAGTCGAGATGAAAATACAATTTATTGGGCACTCGATAAATCTTGAAAAATAAAAAAGTAGCATTGTATTTTTATAATGCTACTTTTTTATTTTAATCTTTTCAATTTATTTATTCAACAAGAAATCTAAAATCTCACTCATAAAATCTTTAGGGTTTTCTGCATGAATCCAATGTCCGGCATTTGCAATTTTTTTGATTTCTGCATTTGGAAAACGTTCTTTAATTATCATTTCATCCTCTGGTAAAATATAATCAGAATTAGCTCCTCCTAAAAATAAAGTTGGTCCATCAAATTCTCCTTTTAATAAATCATGACCAATCATTTTATCATAAAATTTATATAGAACAGGTAAATTAAATCGAAAGGCGTATTTTCCATTTTCTGCATGATAAACATTTTTTAACAGAAATTGACGAACTCCAATTTCAGGGATATATTCACTTAAAATACTTTCAACATCTTTTCTTGATTCTACTTTATCAAAATCAACAGAATTTAATGCTTTAAAAATTGCATTGTGATGAGGTTGATAGGCTTTCGGTGCCATATCTGCAACAATTAAATGATCTAATCTATCTTGATGAAGCATCGCAAAATTAATTACAACTCGTCCTCCTAAAGAATGTCCCAAAAGATGGGCTTTTTCAATAGCGTTAGCATCCATATAATGGATAATATCTTCTGTCATGGCTTCAATAGAAGAATCATTATCATGAAAACTTCTTCCATGATTACGTAAATCAATTAAATGAGTAGTAAAATATTCTCCGAATCCTTTTCCTAAAGTATTCCAATTATCTAATTGACCAAATAATCCATGAAAAACAAGTAAATGTTTATCTCCAGAACCAACAATCTTACTATGTAATATACTCATTGTTTTATAAATTAGCTAATTCTATTTTACGTAAATAAGCTTGTATAGTATTTTCTAAACCTAAATATAAAGCTTCTGAAATTAGTGCATGACCGATTGAAACTTCAGCAACTTGAGGAATTTCTCGAATAAAAAATTCAATATTTTCCAAGCTTAAATCATGTCCTGCATTTACAGCTAATCCATTTTCGATGGCTAATAAAGCAGTTTCTTTGTATGGATTTATAGCAGATTTATTTCCTTTTTCATATTCAGAAGCAAACATTTCTGTATATAATTCTATGCGATCTGCACCTGTTTTTGCAGCACTTTCTACCAAAGACGGATTAGGATCTAAGAAAATAGAAGTTCTAATACCTGCTTCTTTAAATGTTTTAATCACATCAGATAAATAATCAAAATGTTTTATGGTATCCCAACCAGCATTTGATGTTATTGCGTCTTCAGCATCAGGAACCAATGTAACTTGTTCAGGGTTTGATTTTAAAACCAATTCTATAAAACTATCAATAGGTTTTCCTTCTATATTAAATTCTGTTGTCACAACAGGTTTTAAATCATAAACATCTTGGTAACGTATATGTCTTTCATCTGGGCGAGGATGTATTGTGATTCCTTGCCCTCCAAACTCTTGTATTTTTATTGCAGCTTCAACTAAATTTGGAGTATTTCCTCCTCTTGCATTTCGTATTGTTGCAATTTTATTTATGTTAACACTTAGTTTTGTCATTTTTTTAATGAATTATAATTTTGTTATATCTCTTTGAAATATTTTCTAAGTCAAATTTACGATAAGCCGTTAATAAATACTCAAAAATATCAATTTGTATTTTTTTAACTTCAAAAAAGTTGTTTTAAGCTTTTAAAATTATACATATTTTTTCTTGGGCAATCCCTTCGGGGCGCGCTTTTTCGCTATATCTTTTATAAACAATTAACGATGTTTTTATAAAAAGAAGAATTGTTTATAAAAGGATGCCGCTTCAATCACTATTGCAAATTAATGATTAATAGTAAATGAATAAAATACTAAAAAGCATTATTAAATATCATCCACAAACAACAACAATTTATTTTATATAATTTTTACTATATCCTTGTAGAAAAAATGTTTATAGTAAGTTGGAATTATTATTGTATTGATAGTATTTTAATCTGATATAATAATGGATTATAATATGTTGCTAAATATAACAAGTGGAATTTTATTGATTTTAGGTATAGTAGGAACAATTCTCCCTATTTTACCAGGATCCTTATTGTCATTTATAGGTTTAGTTGTATACAAATTTAGTCATGATTGTAATTACGATTGGATGACACTTTTCATTGCTTTCTTTTTTGTTGTAATTGGTTTTGTGTTTGATTACTTTTTACCAATATACATGACAAAGAAAACAGGAGGTACAAAATATGGTGTTTGGGGTTCTATTTTAGGATTAATTATAGGATTTTTTTTACCACCATTTGGTATCATCATTGGACCATTAATTGGAGTCTTTCTAGCAGAATTATTTTTTACAAAAGCAAATTCTATATCAGCTTTAAAATCAGCACTTGGTTCTTTCCTAGGTTTTGTTTTAACAACAGGTTATGATATTATCTTATCATTAATTTTTGTTGCTATTTTTGTATATCAGTTAGTTAATTAACTACCATGTATTTTAACAGATTATCTAATAGAAATTAGGTCGTTAAAAAAAAATGTCCTATATTTGCAAAGAATTTAAAAGAATAAATGGAGGAGGGCTGGTTATAGCTCTCTTTTTCGTTGTATATGGATTCAAATAAAGTAAAACAGCTCATAGAAGAAGCAATAGCGGAAAATCCAGCATTGTTTCTTATCGAATGGAAAATCTCTCCAGATAATAAAATTTCTATTTTAGCAGATGGAGATGAAGGTTTATCAATCGAAGAAATTGTAAGAATTAGCCGCCACGTAGAACACAATCTTGATCGTGAAGAATGTGATTTTGCATTGGAAGTTTCCTCTCCTGGTGTAGGTAGTAATTTAACAATACCTCGTCAATATCAAAAAAATGTTGGACGTATTTTAGAAGTCACATTGAATGATAAAGTAATGGAAGGAGAAATTGTAGAAGCAGATGACGAAGGAGTAATAATCTTTTGGGAATCTCGCGAACCAAAACCAGTAGGAAAAGGTAAAATTACAGTTGAACACGAAGAAAAAATTAATTACGCTGACATAAAAAAAGCGATAATAAAAGTCACCTTTTAAAATATTAAAATGTAATGGACAATCTTGCATTAATCGAATCTTTTGGAGATTTTAAAGACGATAAAAATATCGATCGTATCACCCTTATGGCTATATTAGAAGAAACATTAAAAAGTGTTTTGAAAAAGAAATATGGTACAGATGATAACTTTGATATTATTGTAAATCCTGATAAAGGAGACTTAGAAATTTGGCATAACAGAATTGTTGTAGAAGATGGTTTTTCTGAAGATGATGCAACTGATATCGAATTGTCTGAGGCTCGTAAAATAGAACCAGATTTCGAAATAGGTGAAGAAGTTTCGGAAAAAATTCCAATCGAAGCTTTAGGTCGTCGTGCTATTTTAACATTACGCCAGACTTTAATTTCTAAAGTAATGGAGCATGATAACTCAAATTTATATGAGAAATTTAAAGGATTAATCGGTGAAGTAGTTTCTGGTGAAATTCATTATGTTCGTCACAAACAAGTGATTATAATGGATGATGAACAAAACGAAATGATTTTACCTAAAGAAAATCAAATCCCATCAGATTTCTTTAGAAAAGGAGATACATTACGCGCTGTTGTAGATGACGTAAAATTAAGAGGTGCAAAACCTCAAATTATTTTATCTAGAACTTCTCCTAAGTTCTTAGAAAGATTATTTGAACAAGAAATTCCAGAAATTTTAGACGGATTAATTACAATTAAAAACGTTGTTAGAATTCCTGGAGATAAAGCGAAGGTTGCTGTAGAATCTTATGACGATCGTATCGATCCAGTAGGAGCATGTGTAGGAATGAAAGGATCTCGTATCCATTCTATTGTTCGTGAGTTAAAAAACGAAAATATAGATGTCATTAACTATACAAACAACCAAAGTTTATATATACAAAGAGCTTTAAACCCTGCAAAAATTTCTAAAATTGAAATTAATGAGGAACAAAATAAAGCTTTGGTTCATGTAGAACCAGAAGAAGTTTCTAAAGCAATTGGTAAAGGAGGTTACAACGTTCGTTTAGCTTCTAAATTAGTTGGAATGGAAATTGATATTTTTAGAGAAGGAGCTCAAGACGAAGATGTAGAGTTAAGAGAATTTTCTGACGAAATCGATGCTTGGGTAATTGACGCATTTAGCGCAATAGGATTAGATACTGCTAAAAGTATTTTAGAACAAGATGTTGATGATTTAGTTAAGAGAACAGATCTAGAAGAGGAAACAATTTTAGATGTAATTCGTATCTTAAAAGAAGAGTTTGAAGATTAATTCATTCTCAATTCATAAACAATTTGTAAATTTGCAAACATTATAAAATAAGAGATAAGTTTCATATGCCGGAAATAAGATTAAGTAAAGTATTAAAAGAATTAAATATATCAATAGATAGAGCTGTTGATTTTTTAGAAGCGAAAGGTAAAACAGTAGTAAAAAACCCAAACTCTAAAATCGATTTGCCGACTTATGATATTTTAGTTAATGAGTTCCGGTCTGATGCGAAACAAAAGCAAGCTTCCGGTGAAGTAGTCATTAACAAAATTTCAGATATTAAAGCAGCTGAGAAAAAAGAAGCTGATGCTAAGGCTGCAGAAAAACCTGCTGTCATAGAAAAGCCTGAAGTTACTAAAACGACTAAAGTTGAGTTGGAAGGTCCTAAAACTGTTGGTAAAATAGATTTAGATGCTTTAAAACCTAAAGCGAAGGAAGAAAAAATCCAAGCAAAGGAAGAAGTAAAGAAAGAAGAAATCAAGAAACAAGAAGCTCCTGTTCAAAAAACAGAAGAAAAAGCTGCAGAACCAATAATTTCTACACCAGAAGTTAAAGGTCCTAAAGTTATAAAAGTGATTGATCTTGATAAAATAAATAATACGGGTAAACCTAAAAAGCAAGATTCTCCAGCTCCTAAAAAAGAGCAAGCAGAACCTAAAAAGGCTGAAGCACCGAAGGCGGAAGTTAAAAAAGAGGTGAAGAAAGAAGAACCTAAAAAGGTGGAAGAGGTTAAAAAGCCTGAAATAAAATCGGAAGCGAAGCCTGAAGTGAAGAAAGAAGAAATAGAAGAAGTATCAACTGAAGCTCAAAAAATTGAGACAGTTTATACAAAATTAGATGGTCCAAATTTTACAGGTGCTAAAATTGACTTATCAAAATTTGATAAGAAAAAACCTGATGATAAAAAAGGAAATCAGAGAGGAGGAAACGCAAATGCTGCAGATAAAAAGAAACGTAAGCGAATCCAGAAAAATGTTAAACCTGAAGATGTAGCTAAAACTGGCGATAAAGCCAATAACAACAACAATCGCCAAGGTGGAAACAATAACCAAGCAGGTAATAACAACCGCCAAGGTGGACAAGGTAACAACCGTCCAGGAGGACAAGGTAATAATAACCGTCCAGGAGGACAAGGTGGTAACAACCGTCCAGGAGGGCTAGGAGGAAACCGTTCAGGTGGTAATTTCAGAGGAAATAATAATCGTGGACCAAGAGTTCCACAGGCAGAACTTTCTGATGAAGATGTAAAAAAACAAATCAAGGATACTTTAGATAAACTTACTAACAAAGGTAAGGGGTCTAAAGGTGCTAAGCATAGAAGAGATAAACGTAAAGAACGTCGTGAATTTGCCGAAATGGAGCAAGAAGCGATGGACATGGACAAAACTTTACACGTAACAGAATTTGTTACTGTAAACGAATTGGCTTCATTAATGGATGTTTCTGTTACAGAAGTAATTTCAGCATGTATGTCTTTAGGTATCATGGTTACTATGAACCAACGTTTAGAAGCTGATACTATTCAATTAGTAGCTGATGATTTTGGATTCGAAGCAGTTTTTGCAAATGCAGAGGAAGAAATTTCTACTGAAGAAGAAGAAATCGATAACGAAGAGGATTTAGAAACTCGTGCACCTATCGTTACGGTAATGGGACACGTAGATCATGGTAAAACATCTTTACTAGATTATATTCGTAAAGCGAACGTAATTGCTGGTGAATCTGGAGGTATTACTCAACATATTGGTGCTTATAACGTAACATTACCTAGTGGTAAACGTGTAGCATTCTTAGATACACCAGGTCACGAGGCCTTTACAGCAATGCGTGCTCGTGGTGCTCAAGTAACAGATATTGCTATTATTGTAATTGCAGCTGATGATCAAATCATGCCACAAACAAGAGAAGCAATCTCTCATGCTCAAGCAGCAGGTGTACCAATGGTATTCGCCATCAATAAAATCGATAAACCAGGAGCTAATCCAGAAAAAGTAAAAGAGCAATTAGCTCAAATGAACTTATTAGTTGAAGATTGGGGAGGTACTTACCAATCACAAGAAATATCAGCTAAATCTGGATTAAATGTTGAAGATTTATTAGAAAAAGTTTTATTAGAAGCAGAAGTATTAGATCTTAAAGCAAATCCAAAACGTAAAGCATCTGGTACAGTTGTAGAAGCTGCATTAGATAAAGGACGTGGATATGTTTCAACAATCATAGTTCAAACAGGAACATTACAAATCGGTGATTATGTATTAGCAGGATCTCACCATGGTAAAGTTCGTGCAATGTTAGATGAACGAGGTAACAATGTAAAAGTTGCAGGTCCATCTACTCCAGTTACAATTTTAGGTTTAGCAGGAGCACCAACAGCAGGTGATAAATTCAAAGTTTATGAAGACGAGCGTGAAGCGAAACAAATTGCATCTCGTAGAGATCAGTTACAACGTGAGCAAACAATCCGTACTCAAAAACATATTACACTTGATGAGATTGGACGTCGTATTGCATTAGGAGATTTCAAAGAGTTAAATATTATCTTGAAAGGAGATGTGGATGGTTCTGTTGAAGCATTAACAGATTCATTACAAAAATTATCTACAGAAGAGATTATTGTTAATATCTTACACAAAGGTGTTGGACAAATTACAGAATCTGACGTATTATTAGCTTCTGCTTCAGATGCTATTATTATCGGATTTAATGTTCGTCCAGGAGTTTCTGCTCGTGAGATTGCTGAGAGAGAAGAGGTAGAAATTAGAACTTATTCTATTATCTATGCTGCTATTGAAGAAATCAAAGAAGCAATGGAAGGTATGTTATCTCCAGAGTTGAAAGAGCAAGTAACTGGTAATATCGAAGTTCGTGAAACATTCAAAGTAACGAAAGTAGGAACGATTGCTGGATGTATGGTGATTGATGGTAAAGTTTACAGACAATCTAAAATCCGTATTATTCGTGATGGTGTTGTTATTCACGAAGGTGAATTAGCTTCATTAAAACGTTTCAAAGACGATGTTAAAGAAGTAAACAAAGGTTACGAATGTGGTCTTAACATTAAAAACTTTAACGACATTCAAGTAGGTGATATTATTGAAGCTTACGAAACTGTAGAAGTTAAAAAGAAATTGAAATAAAATTTCAAAAACTATAAAAATTAAAAGGTTGCTTAAATAATAAGCAACCTTTTTTTATTTGTGGTTTTACAGATTATATTCCAACTAAAAACGAATAATAAATTAAAACTAGCTAGTTGTTTATTCTTTTATGTAAGTGGCTTAAAAGTGTAGATGATTTGGGCAATACCTTCGGTCCGCACTTTCCATTCCCAATCTTTGCTAGTAAGAAATGGGTAAATAATTATAAAATAAATTAACTAGCAAAGGATTTCCATTTCAATTGCTATTGCAGTTAAAAAATAATCAAAAGTATCATCAAAGAAAATTGTACTAATCCTGAAAATAAGTGTTTTTCAAAGCAATGATTAGCTAGTAAATACATCTTGTATAAGATGTGTTTGCTAGATACTTTTCATAACAATTCGGGAAGAAAGCAACATTATATGTTGCATTTTATTCCAAAAAAAAACCGTTTCATAAAGAAACGGTTTTATATTATATGTTATTTAATTAGTCGATTAAACTAACATTGTAACAGGGTTTTCGATGTATGTTTTTAATGTTTGTAAAAACTGAGCACCAGTAGCACCATCTACAGTTCTATGGTCACAAGCTAATGATAATTTCATTGTATTACCAACAACTATTTGTCCATTTTTAACAACTGGTTTTTCGATGATTGCACCTACAGATAAAATACAAGAATTTGGTTGATTGATAATTGATGTAAATGATTCAATTCCAAACATACCTAAATTAGAAACAGAGAAAGTAGATTTTTCCATTTCGTCTGCTTTTAATTTTCTATCTCTTGCACGACCTGCGTAATCTCTTACTTCAGCAGAAATTTGAGTGAATGATTTTTGATCTGTGTTTTTAACAACAGGAACTAATAAACCATCTTCTACAGCAACTGCAACACCAATATTGATGTCTCCGTGTTGAATAATTTCTGTATCTGTCCAAGTAGAGTTAACTGCTGGGTGTTTACGTAAAGCCATAGCAACTGCTTTTACAACGATATCATTAAAAGATACTTTTGTGTTAGGAACAGCATTTAATTGTTTACGAGCTTCAATAGCGTTATCCATATCTAACTCTACATTTAAGTAATAATGTGGAGCTGTAAATTTAGATTCAGCTAAACGTTTAGCAATTACTTTTCTCATTTGAGAGTTAGGAATTACAACGTCTTCACCAGAAGCAAATACTTGAGCTGGTTTAGCAGCAGTTTTTGTTTCTGCTGATTTAGCAGCTGGTTGATAATTTTCGATATCTTTTTTGATGATACGACCGTTATCTCCAGAACCTTTTACTTCAGATAAGTTTATTCCTTTGTCTTTAGCTATTGTTTTAGCTAAAGGAGAAGCAAAAATACGTTCGTTAGAAGAAGTTTCTTCAACTTTAGTTTCAGTAGACTTTTCTGCACTTGCAGTTTTTTCTTCTTTTACTTCAGCTTTAGGAGCGCTAACTTTTCCTCCGTTAGAAACAATTCCAGAAACATCTGTACCTTCCTCACCAATAATAGCAAGAATAGAATCTACTGGAGCAGGCTCGTTAGCTTTAACACCTTGATATAATAAAACACCGTCAAATTCTGATTCGAATTCTTGTACAGCTTTATCAGTTTCAATTTCAGCAAGAATGTCACCTTCAGCAACTTTATCACCAACATTTTTGTGCCAAACAACAACTGTACCTTCTTCCATTGTATCAGAAAGACGAGGCATAGAAATAACTTCTACATTGTCAGGAATTTCTGCAGCTGGTTGTTCTTCAGTTTTTTTAGGTTCTTCAGCAGAAGCTTCTTTAGTTTCTTCTTTAGCAGCTGGTTTTCCACCTCCGATTAAATCAGAAATATCTTCACCTTCTTTACCAATAATAGCTAAAATTTCATCAACTTTAGTTGAGATACCTTCTTGAACACCTTGGTATAATAAAACACCATCGATTTCTGATTCAAATTCTTGGATTGCTTTATCAGTTTCAATTTCAGCAAGGATGTCACCTTCAGAAACTTTATCACCAACATTTTTATGCCATTTTACAACAGTACCTTCTTCCATTGTATCGCTTAAGCGAGGCATTGTAATAATTTCTGCCATAGTTTTAGTTATTTTCTATTTTGTCTAAGAATGGATAATCAGGTTCAGAATAATTGTATTTGTATAATACATCACTATCAGGGAAAGGAGAATTTTCAGCGAAATCTACACATTCTTCAACACGAGTTTTAGCTTCTTCAATAATTGAATCTAATTCTTCTTCTGTAGCCCATTTATTAGATAATATATGAGATTTTACATTTAAGATAGGATCTTCATTTTTGTACTCTTCAACTTCTTCTTTAGTACGGTACGGTTCAGCATCAGACATAGAGTGTCCTCTGTAACGATATGTACGAATGTCTAAGAAAGTAGGTCCATCTCCACGACGAGCACGCTCGATAGCTTCGTAAGCAGCTTCAGCTACTTTTACAGGATCCATTCCATCAACAGGCATACATGGCATTTCGTAACCTAATCCTAATTTCCAAATGTCTTCGTGATTTGCAGTACGAGAAACAGAAGTACCCATTGCATACCCGTTGTTTTCACAAACAAATACTACAGGTAATTTCCAGTTCATAGCCATGTTAAAAGTTTCGTGTAATGTTCCTTGGCGTGTTGCACCATCTCCCATTAAACAAATTGTAACATGGTCTTTGTCGTTATATTTATCTCCAAATGCCATACCAGCACCTAATGGAATTTGTCCACCAACGATACCGTGACCTCCATAGAAACCATGTTCTTTACTGAAAAAGTGCATAGATCCACCTAAACCATGAGATGTACCATCAGATTTTCCAGTAATTTCAGCCATTAATCTTTTTGGATCTTCACCCATTGCGATTGGCCAAACGTGACAACGGTAAGCAGTAATAACTTTATCACCAGATTTCATTGCATGTAAAAAACCTGCTGGTAAAGCTTCTTGACCATTGTAAAGGTGTAAGAAACCTCTAATTTTTTGTTTTAAATATAATGAACGACACTTGTCCTCAAAGCGACGCCAAAAGTTCATATCACGATACCATTGTAGGTACGTTTCTTGCGTTAATTTTTCCATAATTGCACAATTCCGTTGGAACAAATTTAAACTAATCTATTTAGTGTACAAAATTGCTAACCTAAAAATTCATCAGTAAAATGTAATGGAAGCAAATCTTTGGCAGAATTTAACACAAAAACTTCACTTTCATTCCCTGCTAACAATAGTTCAATAGAAGAATTTTGTTTTTTTTCCATTTCTAAAATGTATTGACGACACATTCCACATGGAGGTAATGGATAGTTAATATTTGGAGTAGAAACAGCTAGTTTAGTTATTTTAATATTTGGGAAATTAGCATTTACATAAGCTAATAAACCTCTTTCTGCACAAGAACCAACAGGATAAGCTGCATTTTCTTGGTTAGAGCTAGAAAATATTTCACCATTTTCTAATTGTACAGCTGCACCAACTTTGAAATTAGAATAAGGAGCATAGGCATTTTGAGAAATTTTATCTGCTTCTTCTAATACTTGTCTTTGATTGTTTTCAAGCTCAGCTTTATTGTCGTAGCTAGTAAACTCGAATGAGAATTTTTCTTTTTTCATATAAAATCACACAATCTGTGTTATTTAATTAGTTATTAAACACTTAAGTTCCTTTGGCTATTTTATACAATAGAAAAAGGAAGTAAATTTACGAAAAATATAGTTATGTTGGTTAAAATTTTTGCAAGTGCTATTTTTGGAGTTTCTGCTCAAACAATAACAGTAGAAGTAAATATAGATCAAGGTGTAGGTTATCATTTAGTTGGCTTGCCCGATAGCGCCATAAAAGAAAGTAATTTCAGGATTAATGCAGCACTTAAAAATTCTAATTTAAAATTACCTGGTAAAAAAATAACTATAAATATGGCTCCTGCTGATTTGCAAAAAGAAGGTTCTGCTTATGATTTACCTATTGCTATTGGAATTTTAGCTGCATCCGAGCAAGTTAATTCTGTTGATTTAGATAAGTATGTAATGATGGGGGAGTTATCATTGGATGGAAGTTTACGTCCAATAAAAGGAGCTTTACCAATTACTATAAAAGCAAAAGAAGAAGGTTTTGAAGGTGTTATTTTACCACAGCAAAATGCAGATGAAGCTTCTGTTGTACAAGGAATAAAAGTTTTTGGAATAAATAATATTAAAGAAATAATTGATTTTTTTAATGGAGACATTGTTTTAGAACCTCATCAAGTTAATCTTAATCAATCATTTTTTGATCAGATGGAAAATTATCCATTTGATTTTGCCGATGTAAAAGGACAAGAAAATGTAAAAAGAGCAATGGAAATTGCTGCTGCTGGTGGACATAATATTATTTTAATTGGTCCTCCTGGTAGCGGAAAAACAATGTTAGCTAAAAGAATAGCTTCTATTTTACCTCCATTAACAATTGATGAAGCTTTAGAAACTACAAAAATACATAGCGTAGCTGGAAAATTAGCAAATCAATCATTAATAACAATTAGACCATTTATTAATCCTCATTCAACGATTTCTGACGTTGCATTAGTTGGTGGAGGATCATATCCTCAACCAGGCGAAATTTCACTTTCTCATAATGGAGTTTTATTTCTTGATGAATTACCAGAGTTTAAACGTTCTGTTTTAGAAGTAATGAGACAACCTTTGGAGGATAGAGAAGTAACAATATCTCGAGCAAAATTTACCGTAAATTATCCTGCAAGTTTTATGTTGGTTGCTTCTATGAATCCTAGTCCAAGTGGTTATTTTATGGATGATCCTAATAATACTTCTACATCTTCTGAAATGCAGAGGTATTTGAATAAAATTTCTGGTCCTTTGTTAGATAGAATAGATTTACATATAGAAGTAAATCCTGTTCCGTTTGATGATTTATCACAAGAAAGAAGAGGAGAAAAAAGTAAAGTGATAAGAGATCGGGTAATAAAAGCAAGAGATATTCAAACTAAAAGATTTCAAGACTCTAAAGTTCATTATAATTCGCAAATGGGACCAAAAGAACTTGATGCCTATTGTTCTTTAGATGATTCTTCTAAAAATTTAATAAAAATTGTGATGGAAAAATTAAACCTTTCAGCTCGTGCTTATGATAGAATTATTCGTGTTGGTAGAACAATAGCTGATTTAGAAGGGTCAGAAAAAATTCTATCTAAACATATAAGTGAAGCTATTCAATACAGAAGTTTAGATAGAAATCAATGGATGTAATACTTTAATATTTTCCTTTTAAAGCATTATATATTTTTAATGTTTCTTTTGCTTCCTTTACATCATGTACTCGAAGTATTTTAGCACCTTTTTGTAATGCAACCATATTTAGTACTGATGTTCCATTAAGAGCTTCTTGAGCTGTTGTATTAAAAAGTTTATAAATCATAGATTTTCTAGAGATACCAACTAATAAAGGAAACTGATTGAAACCTAAAGCTTCCATTTTACTGAATAGCTCATAATTTTGTTCTAAATTTTTTGCAAATCCAAAACCAGGATCTAAAATAATATCATTTATTTTAGCAGCTTTTAATTTTTCTATTTTCTGAGAAAAATATTCATTTACTTCTAATGTGATATCATTGTATGATGTTTTTTCCTGCATTGTCTCAGGATTTCCTTTCATATGCATTAATATATAAGGAACATTTAATTCTTTTATAGCATCAAACATATTGTCATCTAATTCCCAACCAGAAACATCATTTATGATTGCTGCACCAGCATTTATTGCTTTTTTAGCAACGTTTCCTCTAAAAGTATCTATAGATAAAATAATATCAGGGTATTTTTTTACAATCGCTTCTATAAAAGGAATAGTTCTATCTATTTCTTCTTGTTCAGATATAACTTTTGCGTTTGGTTTTGTAGAATATCCACCGATATCTATAATATCTGCTCCATCATTTAAATATTTATCAACTTTTTCTAAAACTAAATTGATAGATTCACTACTTCCTCCATCAAAAAAAGAATCAGGAGTAGTATTTAAAATCCCCATAATTTTTGGTTCGTTCAAATCAATTAAACGTCCATTACAATTAATTGTCATATCTTAGAAGTTCTTTAAGTAATTTCAATTATTTTTGAAATCGAAACGAAATTATGAAAAATACCTCAATTCAATTCAAAGAAATTATCTCTATTTGTAGAGAATTATATATTAAGAAGCTAAAAGATTATGGTCCTGCTTGGCGTGTACTAAGATTACCTTCTTTAACAGATCAAATTTATATCAAAATTAGTCGTATTCGTACATTGCAAGAAGCAACTGAAAGAATGGTTGATGAAGATGAAGAAGGAGAATTTATTGCAATTGTAAATTATGCAATAATGGGACTTATTCAACTTGAATTAGGTTTTGCAGATCAGCCAGATTTAACTGATGAACAAGCTATTGAGTATTACGACAAATACGCAACAATAGCTTATGATTTGATGCTAAAAAAGAATCATGACTATGGAGAAGCTTGGAGAGAAATGAGAATTAGTTCTATCACAGATTTAATTTATCAAAAGGTTTTAAGAACAAAGAGTATCGAAGACAATAAAGGGAAAACAATTGTTTCTGAAGGTTTAGATGCAAATTATTTAGACATGATTAATTATTCAATTTTCTCAATGATATTAATTAACGAAAATAAATTAATATGAAATATATTGTACAATTAGCTAGAATAATAGTTGGAGTAATTTTTATTATTTCAGGATTTGTAAAAAATGTAGATCCAGTTGGATTAAGTTATAAATTAGAAGAGTACTTTTCTCCTAATGTTCTTAATATTCATTTTTTAGAAAGTTTAAGTTTACCATTAGCAACATTTTTCTCAATTTTCGAAATTGTATTAGGAGTATTTTTACTTTTAGGAGTTTGGAAAAGATTTACAACAATAGCCTTATTAGTAACAATTGTATTTTTTACTTTCTTAACTTTTTATTCTGCATATTATAATAAAGTAACAGATTGTGGATGTTTTGGTGATGCACTGAAATTAGAACCTTGGACATCTTTCTATAAAGATCTTGTTTTATTGGTCTTAATTTTAATTTTAGTTTTAGGACAAAAATATATTCAACCAATACTATCTCAAAAAGTAAATTATGTAATTAATTTTATAGCAATTATAGGTTCTTTATATATAGCTTATTTAGGAATTTATCATAATCCGATTATAGATTTCCGTGCTTATGCAGTTGGAAAAAATTTAATTGAAGGAATGAAAACTCCTGAGGAATTAGGATTGAAACCAACAACTTACAAAACGATTTATACTTTAAAGAATAAGCAAGATGGTAAAGTTGTTGAGATTGATGATACACAATATATTTCTGATGATAAGTGGTATAAAGAGGGAACTCCTTGGCAAATAGAAGAGGATAAAACCAAAACAGTTGTAGAACAAAAAGGTTATGAACCTCCAATTCATGATTTTGGATTCGATTTTGATGGAGAAGATAAAACTTTACAAATATTAAATGATCCAAAAGTGATTGTTTTAGTTATTCCTTTTGCTGATAAATTAGATAAAGAGAAAATAGCTAAAATGAATAAATTAATCAATGATGCAAAAACCACCGATTTTTTAGTTGTAGCTGTTGCAAATAATCCTGTAGAAGGTCTAGCTATAAAAAATGCATTTATGGATCAAACAACCATGAAAACAATTACTCGTTCTAATCCAGGAATTATTGTACTAAATAAAGGAACTGTAAAGGCAAAATATCATTACAATGATTTCCCTTCAATCAATCAAATAAAAGAATTATTTTAATCCGTGACGAGTTACATTTTAAATAAAATATTTTATGGTTTCTTAACTCTTTTTGGAGTTGTGACTGTCGTTTTTTTTCTTTTCTCTGTCTTACCAGGTGATCCAGCTCGAATGATGTTAGATCAAAAAGAAGATCCTGTACAATTGGCACAAATAAGAAAAAATTTAGGGTTAGATCAACCGTTATGGAAGCAATATGCATATTATATAAATGATCTTTCTCCTATTTCTTTTCATAATATAGAAAATGAAACGACTTATACTTCTTTAAGTTCAGGTAAGTACAATTTTAAAGGTTTATTGAAATTAGGAACAAATGAAATGGTCCTGAAAATGCCTTATTTACGTCAGTCATTTCAAAAGCAAGGAAAAACAGTTTCTTCTATTATTGCTGAGACTTTACCTAATACAATTGTATTAGCAGTTGCATCTATAATTATAGCATCTGTATTTGGTATTTTATTAGGAATTTTGTCTGCTTTATTAAAAGATACTTGGGTAGATCGTTTATTACTGGTGATAACAAGTTTCGGAATGAGTATTCCTTCGTTTTTTTCAGCAATTATAATAGCTTATATCTTTGCTTTTTTATTACATAATGTAACAGGTCTTACAATGATTGGTAGTTTATATGAAGTTGATGATCTAGGTGAAGGAAAACATCTTATGCTGAAAAATTTAATTTTACCAGCAATAACACTTGGTTCTCGTCCACTTGCTGTTTTTACTCAATTAACAAGAAATTCTTTATTAGAAGTTTTAAATCAAGATTATATACGAACAGCCTTTGCTAAAGGTTTATCAAGAAAAGCTGTTATAACAAAACATGCTCTTCGTAATGCATTAAATCCAGTTATTACTGCAATATCAGGTTGGTTTGCATCAATGTTAGCAGGTTCTGTATTTGTAGAATTTGTTTTTGGTTGGAATGGATTGGGTAAAGAAATTGTAAATGCTTTAAATACCTTGGATTTACCGATTGTTATGGGAGCAGTTTTAGTAATCGCAGTAATGTTTATTGTAATTAATATTATAGTAGATATATTATATGGAGTATTAGATCCTCGCGTTAGAATAAAATAAGAAGATAAATGTATTCTGAAAAATAATATTTATCTTAGACTTTTAAATTAAATATACAAAATCAAAAAAGAATAGAATATGCGCAATAAAATAGTAGCAGGTAACTGGAAAATGAATTTGAATTATGAAGAAGCAATTCAATTAGGAACAAATCTTAATGCTTGGATTGCAGATAATCAACCAACTGCTGAAGTTATTATAGCTCCTTCTTTTATTTATTTACAAACATTATTAGAAGCTGTTGATGAGCAATACTTAAAAATAGCATCTCAAGATATATCTGCTCATGCAAAAGGGGCATATACTGGAGATGTATCTGCAGAGCAATTGGATAGCATAGGTTTAGATTTTGCTATTGTTGGTCACTCAGAACGTAGAGATTACCAAGGAGAATCAGATACAATTATAGCAGAAAAATTAAAACAAGCTTTCAAACACCAAATTAATCCAATTTTTTGTGTTGGTGAAAAATTAGAAGAACGTGAAGCTGGAGATCATTTTTCTGTTGTTAAAACTCAAGTATTAAATGCATTAACTTATCAAGATAAAGAAGATTTATCTCGATTAATTATTGCTTATGAACCAGTTTGGGCAATTGGTACAGGGAAAACTGCTACACCAGAACAAGCGCAAGAAATACATGCGTTTATTCGTAAAGTTTTAAATGATGAATTTGGTGTTGAGGTCGCTAATAATACAAGTATTTTATACGGAGGAAGTGTAAATGCAGCAAATGCTGACGAAATTTTCTCTCAACCTGATATTGACGGTGGTCTTGTAGGTGGAGCATCATTAAAATATGATGATTTTGTGCAAATTATAGCTGCTTGTAAATAATTACAATAATACTAAAAAGAAATATAAAATCCAAGGAGTTTACTTCTTGGATTTTTTTATTAAGATAATTATAACATTTATTAAGATTTATTAAGAATTTTCGGAACGGTGTCTGCAAAGTTTCTATTACAAAGAATATTTAATTAAACAAAACACAATTATTATGAAAAAATTAAAGCAAGCATTGGGAGTATTAGCAATTGGAGTGCTTTCTTTTTCTTTTACAACGAAAAATGAAGTGCCTGTAAATACTGCTTCATATACTGTAAATATGGATGCACCAAAAGTTGTAATTTTAGATATTGTAGATAATATTGGTTCTCAAGGAACAAATATTGCAACTGAATTAAAATCTAAAATAGAAACTCTTAATAAAGAAAACGTAAATGTTCTTCTTTGGAAAGATCTTACAAAAGGATTGCAAGAAGAAGAAAAAAAATCAATTATTGATAGTTTGAAACCAGAATTAATTATGACTTTAAATTTTGATAGTTCTGATGATAACACAAATAAAGTTGCTGCTGTTGTATCTAAACAAAATGTAGCTTTCGAACAAACATTTAAAGTAGCAAGTGAATTAGCTGAAAATATGAATTCAACTGCAGTTAAAAATGATGGAGTTTATCAAACGGATTCTAAATATATCCAAGATAACGCTGCCCCATCTATATTTTTAAGCTTAAAAGTTAAAAATGATCCAGCTTCAAATGCTGAAATTATCAATAAAATTTCAAACTTTATTGAAGTTGCGCAAGTAGATGCTCCAGCTCCAGCTGTTCAAGATACTGTACAGCCAGCTGCAAGTGTACAATAAATTTAAATCACTATTTATAATGGTAAGGGTAATATCTTAAAACAGATATTACCCTTTTTGTTTATATTTACATCAGGTTTTTATATACGTAACAATGTCAAAACAAGGATATATAGCACGTTATTTTAATATCGTAAGAAAACTTTCTCAACAGAAATATTGTTCTTACGAGGAATTGGAAAGATTTTTAGAAAGAGAATTTGAAGTTTTACAACTGCAAGATGATACATTAGAATTTAATTTTTCTAAAAGAACATTACAAAGGGATTTAAAAGAAATTCGTAATATTCTAGGGATAGATATTGTGTACAGTAGAAGTCAAAAAGGCTATTACATTATTCAGGATGATTACAGTTCAGATTTGTTTCTAAAAACCTTAGAGGAAATTAATAGTTTTTCTGCACTTAAACTTACAAATTCTTTAGAATCTATTGTTTATCTAGAAAAAAGAAAGTCAAAACGTGCCGAGTTTTTACCAGATATTGTACAAGCGATTCAACGTAAAAAACAGATAGAATTTCATTATTTGAAGTTCGGAGAAGACGTAGAAACGATAAGAAAAGTTTCGCCTTTGGCAATAAGAGAGTTTAATAATAGGTGGTATTTGATCGCAGAAGATAAGGGAATTGTTAAAAATTTTGGCTTAGAAAGAATGAATCATGTGTTAATTATGAAAGAAAAAATTAACACTGAACTAGAATTTGATTATAATGATAAGTATAAATATTCATACGGAATTATAGTCCCTTCCCAAGGAAAACCCGAAAAAGTAGTTCTGTCTGTTACTAAAACTCAAGCGGCGTATTTAGAGTCTTTACCTTTGCATGAATCTCAAGAGATAACAAAAACAATTGATAATGAAATATTAATCTCATTAGAAGTTTTTTTAACAGATGATTTTATAAGTGAACTTTTAGCAATGAGCCGTTCTGTTACGGTTGTAAAACCTCAAAAGTTAAAAGATAAAATGAAATTTATACTTAATGATATTTTGAATAAATATTCATAATTTTTTTATTTTGGGCAATCCCTATCGGGGCACGCTATTCATTACAATCTTTTATAAAAAATAATAAAGTTAAGTGTATAGATTTTTTTTATAAAAGGATTTCTATTACTATCGTTATTGCTTTTTTATGATATTTTGCGATAGAGGTTGTAGCGGCATCCTTTTACAACTTATTTTTTCCAGTTTTATAATTTATAACTTAAATAAGTTGTAAAAGATACAGCGGAAAACTCGCTCGATCGCCCAAATTACTCTTCTAATTGTAAATCAAAATTTAAATCGAGAACAACTTTTCCAGATTTTTTAGTAGTTGTTTCTGAATCAATAAAACCAGTCATTTTTCCAGTTTTTTGCTTTGTTAGTAAATCCAATAATTGTTTATCCGTAAATTTTTTATTCATAAAACTAAAAGGAATCTTGAATCCACATTCTTTAAAATTAGAACAGCCATAAGCCGTTTTTCCTTTTACTAATTTATGATTTTTACATTTAGGGCAAGTAGCGTCTTCAATATTAATTTCCTCTTTTGGTTTACGTTCTTTTTTAGGTTTTTCTACTTCTAGTTGTTGATTATGAGAAGAAATGGGTCTGAAATAGCTTGTTTTTACTTCATGTGTTAATTTACAAACCATCTCAATCAACTCTTGTTTAAATTGTTCTAGTTCGTATTCTCCTTTTTCTATCAAACGAAGTTTTCTTTCCCAAACACCAGTTAATTCAGGTGATTTTAATAATTCATTTTGAATAGTATCAATTAAATCGATACCAGTTTGAGTAGCAATTATGTTTCGTTTTTTCTTTTCTATATATTTTCGTCTAAATAAAGTTTCTATGATATTAGCACGTGTAGATGGACGTCCAATACCATTTTCTTTCATTATTTCTCGCATTTCTTCATTATCAACTTGTTTACCTGCAGTTTCCATCCCACGTAGTAAAGTGGCTTCTGTGTAATGTTTCGGAGGAGTTGTTTTTCCTTTATGAATAAATGGTTCGTGGGGACCTTTTTCTCCAATTTCGAAAATAGGCATTATTTTTTCCTCACTTTTATCATCTTTTTTATCTTTTGCGTACACTTCTCTCCATCCCATTTCTAGGATTTGTTTTCCTGTAGCCTTAAAGTTGATGGCAGAAAGAATTCCATCTTTGTTTGTATTTTCCACTTTACCCTCAACAGTTGTATTAGCAACTTTACATTCAGGATAAAATACAGCAATAAAACGACGAGCAATTAAATCATATACACGTTTTTCCTCGTTCGATAAACCTTGTGGGAATATTTCTGTCGGAATTATAGCATGGTGATCTGTAACTTTTGTATTATCGAAAACCGTTTTCGACATAGGAATTGGTTCTGCTAATAAAGGACGAGTTAGTTCTTGATAAGCCGAAAGTTTATTTAAAATACCAGTGACTTTAGGGTGTATATCCTCAGATAAATAAGTTGTATCTACTCTTGGATAAGTAACAAATTTTTTCTCATACAAACTCTGCACAAACTTTAATGTATTTTCAGCAGAGTACGCATGTTTTTTATTAGCCTCCACTTGTAAGGCAGTTAAATCAAATAATCTTGGATTTTTTTCTTTTCCTTCTTTTACTTCAAAGTCAATAATTTCAAAATCTCTATCTTTTATAAAATCAAGACCTTGTTTTGCTTTTTCTTCTGTTTTTAAACGAGGAATTGTAGCATTGAATTCGACTTCTTTAAAAATTGTTTTTAATTCCCAATATTCATCAACCACAAAAGCATTTATTTCTTTTTGGCGTTGTACAATCATTGCTAGGGTAGGAGTTTGAACCCTTCCTATAGATAAAACAGTTTTGGGAGGAGCAAATTTTTTGGTAAAAAGTCGTGTAGCATTCATACCTAAAAGCCAATCTCCGATAGCACGAGCTTGTCCAGCCGAAAAAAGATTAAAATATTTATCTCCTTCTTTTAAATTATCAAATCCTTCTTTTATAGCCTCTTCGGTAAGTGAAGAAATCCATAAACGCTTCATAGGAGCTTTTGTTCGTGCTTTAAGAAGTACCCAACGTTGTATTAACTCACCTTCTTGACCTGCATCGCCACAATTTATAATTTCTTCTACATTAGACCCAGTAACTAGTTTTTCAATAATTTTAAATTGTTTAGTAACACCTTTGTCTTCTATTAATTTAATTCCGAAACTACTAGGAATCATTGGGAGATAATTCAAATCCCAATTTTTCCATTCAGGCGTATAATCCTGGGGTTCTTTTAATGTACATAAGTGACCAAAAGTCCAAGTTACCTGAAATCCATTCCCTTCGTAGTACCCATCATATTTTTGATTTGCACCAATTACTTTTGCAATATCTTTAGCTACACTTGGTTTTTCGGCTATACAAACTTTCATAGATTTTGTTATAAAATGAAGTACAAAATTCAAAATAATAATTTAATTTTTTAAAAAAAAATATGGATATGTATAAATATTGAATAAATTTGCATAGGTTAAATATTTGTGAAGAGACTGTTTTTAATAAAAATATGTTGTTTTATTGTCAACTCTAGTGTTTAAGTAGATTTTTTTTAATTGTTAAATTCATAAAAAAGTAGACTGATTTTAAATAATCTAAAAAATTAACGCTATAACAACATAAAAAATTTAGAAGAATTAAAATTTTTTCACTTAATTTACACCCACATTAATAAAAATCATAATATTTAAAAGAATTAGTAAATGGAAAAGAATGTAACAGTACCAGCTAAAACTAAAAAGGGAGGTCTTAACCCTGTGATCACTATGATCATTTTAATTGCACTTGCAATGGGTATTTTCTATGGTTTATTTGGTCAATCAAGTAATTTTGAAGGAGGAGATTCAGCGAAAGGACATCCTTTAAATTTCTTAGGAATTGTTTATAAAGGAGGGGTGATAATTCCATTCTTAATGTCTTTCTTCTTTATGGTGTTAGTTTTCTCTATCGACCGTATTATTGCTTTAAACAAAGCTAAAGGAACAGGATCAGCAGAGAAATTTGTAAACGATGTTCGTGCTTTATTAAACAAAAATGAAATTAACAAAGCAATCGAATTATGTGACAAACAACAAGGAGCTATTGGAAATGTTGTAAAAGAAGGTTTAACAACTTTCAAAGCTTTAGAAAACGATACTTTATTAAATAAAGAACAAAAATTAGCTCAATTAGGTAAAACATTAGAAGAAGCTACAACTTTAGAGATGCCAACATTAGAGAAAAACATGACAATTGTTTCTACTATTGCATCTGTAGGTACTTTAATTGCCTTAATGGGTACAGTATTAGGTATGATTAAGTCTTTCTTCGCATTAGGAGAAGGTGGAGGATCTGTTGATTCTGCTGCATTATCAGTAGGTATTGCTGAGGCCTTAATTAATACAGGTATGGGTATTGGTGCTTCTGCATTCGCTATCATTATGTATTCTTTCTTAACTTCTAAAATTGATGATTTAACTTTCAAAATTGACGAAGTAGGAATGAGTATTCAACAATCTTTCTCTGCTCATAATTAATATTTTCTGAATAAAATCCTTAGAATTATAGTATAAGGATGCTTACAAAAACAAATAATTTAGAATATTAATATAATACAGAGAAAATGGCAAGAGTAAAACCAAAAAGAAGAGGTCCATCGATGGACTTAACAGCTATGTCTGACATGGCTTGGCTTTTGTTATCTTTCTTTATCTTGACATCTAACTTTAGAGATCCTGAAGTAGTGCCAGTTGTAACACCAACATCTGTTTCTAACCAAAAAATGGCAGAAGAAAACATGATGATTATAAAAATCGATGATAAAGGACAATTCTTATTCGCATTAGATGAAAAAGATCGTGTTCCTGCATTAGAGAGAATGGGTGATAAATATGGTGTTAAATTTACAGATGCTGAAAAGAATGCTTTCAAAAGCATTGTAGAATTTGGAGTTCCAATGAAGGATATGAGAAGCTTTTTGAATCAATCTCCGGATAATCAAAAAAAGTACAATCCTGGTATTCCATTAGATACAATACCTAACAAAAATCAAGAATTGATTGATTGGGTATTTGAAGCTCAAGAAGCGAACCCTAATCTTTTCTTAGCGATAAAAGGTGATCAAAAATCTGAATACAAACAATTCAAAACATTGATTGCTCAATTGCAAGATAAGAATATGAATAAGTTCCAGTTAATTACATCTCAAGAATAATTATTAAGAAATTACAAAATGGCACAAATAGAAAGTCACGATGACGGTGGCGGGAAAAAAGTCCGCTCCAAAAAGAATTCGACGAAAGTCGACATGGCTCCTTTGGTTGATTTAGGTTTCTTATTAATTACATTCTTTATGTTTGCAGCGACTTCGATCAAACCAAACGTAATGAACTTGAATATGCCTCCAAAGTTGGATGATAAAACTAAAAAAGATGTTAGTACTGAAGTTAATATTAAAAATTCGATAACGATTTTAGTAGCTAAAGACAACAAATTATTTTGGTACCAAGAAGAGGCGAAGAATTTAAATGCTGGAAACTTAAATGAGACTGATTACTCAGCTGAGGGTATTCGTAAAATAATTACGACTGCAGCAGCTGGAGCTCCTGATAAAGAGAAATTTACTGTAATTATCAAACCAATGGATGATGCAAGTTATGATAATTTAGTAAATGTATTAGATGAAATGGAAATTACTAAATCTACACGATACGGTATCGTTCAGATTGTACCTTTTGAACAAAAAGCGTACGAGGAAAAAGTAGGTAAATAATTAGTTTAATTGTTAAATTTAAAAGAATAAAATGTCAGAAAATAACAAAGAACTAAAATCCTTAGACGAAATTGTATTTGAAGGTAGAAATAAAGCGTACGGAGCTTATGACTTGAGAATGTCTGAGAAAAGTACGTTATTGAAAGCTTTCATTCGTGGATTTGTAGTAATTGTAATATTAGCTTTCGTCGTTTTTGCTTCGGGAACAGGTTTGTTTTCTAGCAAAAAGAATAACGACGTTGTTGTTGATGTTCAGCTTGAAGATTTATCTTTACCAGAACCACCACCAGAAGAGGAGGAAGTGGTAGAGCCAGAACCAGAGCCAGAACCTGAACAACAAGAAAATCATTACCAAGAGGAAACGGCACAGGAGAAATTCGTAATGCCAGAACCTAAAGAACAACCTAAGAAAGAGGAAACTATTCCTCCGAAGGAAGAATTGGTAGGTAAAGATTTATCTTTTGAAAAAAGAGAAGGTAAAGAGTCTACTGGTCAAACAGGTGGAGGACCAGTTAACTTAAATAAAGAAGCTCCTAAAAATACAACGCAAGCTCCAAAAACTGAAGATAAAGGAGATGCAGCACCTGCAACGGTTACTGCACGTACTGCTGCTGTAATGGCTGTTTATCCAGGTTGTGAAAAAGATGCTGCAAAAGGTAAACAACAGGCAACTGAATGTTTATCTAAAAAATTAGGTGCTGATATCGGTGATGAGTTACAAGATTTTGCTAATGACGCAGCTAGTGAAGGATTGTCAGGTGTAGTGGTTGCTAAATTAAGTTTCCAAATTGATACAAGTGGACGTATTATTAGTATTTCTCCAATGGGTGATGCTAAATTGGGTCCAGAAGCTAAAAAAGCTTTACAACGTATTACAGATAGACAACAAAAAAGAGGAAAAACTATCAAACCTGCACAAACAGAGGATGGTAGACCAGCTAAATTAAACTTTAGTATTCCTGTAAAAATGGCTATTGAGTAATCAATGATAAAATAATAAAAAAGAGGTTGAATTTTTCAACCTCTTTTTTTTATTGAAAATTTTTAATAAAAAAATCTCAGTAAAATTCTTTACTGAGATTTTTGTTTTTTTTATAATTGAATATTAAAATGAAAATCCATTTAATAAACTAATGTATCTTTCAATACCATGTTCTATTTCTGATAAATATATATATTCATCAGGTGTATGGGAACGAGCAGAGTCTCCAGGTCCCATTTTTACGGTGTCAAAATTCATCATTGCTTGATCTGACATAGTAGGGGAACCATAAGTAGAGCAACCTAATTCAATACCTTTTTGTACGATAGGATGTTCTTCTGATATACGAGAAGAATTTAATCTTAATGAACGAGCATTAACATCAACTTTTGGTAAATTATCTTTTATAATATCTACTACTTCTTGATTAGAATAAAGCTCGTTAACTCGACAATCAACAACTAAATTACATTCATCAGGAACAACATTATGTTGTTTACCAGCATTTATTTGTGTAACAGTCATTTTTACTGGACCTAACATATCAGAAATTTTTTCGAACTGATAGTTATGAAACCAATTGATAACTTCAACAGCTTCACTAATGGCATTTATACCTTCATTTCGAGCAGCATGACCAGTTTTTCCTTTGACAGTAACATCCATTACAACTAATCCTCTTTCTGCAATAGCCATATCCATTTGTGTAGGTTCCCCTACAATTCCTAAATCTATTTTAGGAAGATTAGGAAGAATACTAGCCACATTTAACTCTCCAGAACTTTCTTCTTCTGCAGTGATTGCAACAATTAAATTAAAAGGTAAATCTTCATTTAGAAAATTTACATAAGTAGCAAGTAAACTTACGGCTGATGCTCCAGCATCATTACTTCCAAGACCAATTAATTTGTCACCTTCTATTGTCGCTTTTAGAGCATCATAAGTCCATGATTTACCAAATTTAACGGTATCGTGATGAGAATTTAGTAAAATTGTTTTTTTATTTTCGTCAAATCTTGGATGTATACTCCAAACATTGTTGTCTTGACGATGTGCTGTAGCACCATGATCAGTTAAAAAATTGAAAATGATATCAGCAGTTTTATCTTCTTCACCAGAAAAAGATTGTGTTTCGATTAATTGACATAATAAATCGACAGCTTTCTTTTTTAGAATAGCTAATTCTAACATAGTATTGTTTTAATATCTGAATTAATGTTTTGGGCGTGTACTAAACATACATTTTTTACACCCGATTTAATAACATTGAATGAATTATCTAATTTGGGAATCATTCCTTCGAAAATTACACCTTCTTCTTTTAATTGCAAATATAAATTTTCGTTAATTTTAGGAATTAATGTAGAATCATCATTTACATCTCTCAAAACTCCAATTTTATCAAAAACAAAATTTAATTCAATTTCGTTTTTATTAGCCAATGCAACTGCAATGGCAGAAGCAATAGTATCTGCATTTGTATTTAGTAATAATCCATTACCATCATGTGTTATAGCACATACTACTGGAGTTATTCCATTATCAATTAATAATTGAAATAATTTTGTATTGATACTATTATCTGTTAAATCACCAACAAAACCATAATCAATAGTTTTTACAGGTCTTTTGGATCCTTGTATAGCATTACCATCTGCTCCAGATAAACCTAAAGCATCACAATTGTATTTTTGTAATATAGATACAATATTTTTATTGATATTTCCAGCGTATAAACCAGTAACAACATCCAGTGTTGCTTTATCTGTTATTCTTCTTCCATCAACCATTTTAGGTTCAATTCCTAGTTGATTTAGCATTTTTGAAGCACCTTTTCCTCCTCCGTGAATAAGTACTTTTGGACCTTCTATTGTTGAAAACGTTTTTAAGAATTGTTCTAATTCTTGTTCGTTATCAATAATTCCTCCACCTATTTTAAATATTTTCAGCATGTTAATAAATATAAAAAAATTGTTTGATTTTTTTGGTATGACAAAAATAAAGTATTTAACTTTGCATCTCAGTATAATAACTGAATATCTTGTTGATTAATGGAAGAAATTACTGAAACTATTCTTCTCAAATATGAGAGTAGCTTTCTTAAAGAGAGCCGAAAAATCTTTTCTCATAACTTTTTTATGTGTGATGATAATTTATCATCTTTTTATCTTTTTTCTTTATTAATCATCTTTCCCCTAAATTATGTATGTTAGAATAGCAAATGCAGATGATGCCAAGTACACAGAATTACTGTGTGAATGGTACGAAGAATCCGCCCGTATGAGAAAGACGGGAATTGCTAAACGAAATCCTGTTTATCTAGAACGTAAAATGCGTAATGGAAATGCAGTGATTGCTTTTGATGATGACGATCAAATAGCAGGATTTAGCTATATAGAAACTTACGAAGAAGAAAAATTCGTAGTGAACTCAGGTTTAATTGTCCGTACAGATTTAAGGAGTTCAGGAATTGGTCGAGAAATAAAACACGCAGTTTTTGAATTATCTCGTACAAAGTTCCCTAAATCTAAAATCTTTAGTATTACAACATCTTTGGCTGTAATGCGTATGAATACTAAACTAGGATACAAACCAGTTACTTTTTCTGAATTAACACAGTCAGATGAATTTTGGAATGGTTGTAAAAGTTGTAAGAATTACCATATTTTGATGGAGAACGATCGTGAGAGATGTATATGTACTGGATTGGTATATGACAACCTTAATGATAATTATACAAATAGTGTTGATGGTAGTAATGATAAAAAAAATATTGAATAAATATACGGACTTAGGTTTTTTTTTGTCTAAAATGAGTATATTTGCATAAAATATCGAATAAATATTCAAGATGAGTAATAAAAAATACAGATTTCAAATTATCAGAGATTTAATAACTGATCAGGAAATAAGCAATCAAGATGAATTATTAAAGAAATTAATTGATTTAGAAATCTCAGTTACTCAAGCAACTTTATCGAGAGATTTACGCGAATTGAAAGTTTCAAAAGTTCCTAATAGTTCGGGACAGTACATTTACCGTTTAACAGAATCAAATGTTCCTTCCACAATAGTTACACATAACGAAAAAGTGTCTTTAGTTTTTTCTCAAAATATAGGAGTTATAAAAACTAAACCAGGTTATGCGAACCGGATTGCATTCGAGATAGATAATACATATTTTAAAACTATACTTGGAACAATTGCTGGTGACGATACAGTACTGATAATAATGAAAGAAAACTTTACCAGAGAAGAGGTAACAGAAGAATTAAGAAAAATTATTCCCAATATAAACAAATAGAACAATGAGCAACAAAGCAGTTTTAGCTTACAGTGGAGGTCTGGATACATCTTACTGTTTAGTTAACTTAACAAAAGAACAAAAAATGGAAGTACACACAGTAATTGTAAATACTGGTGGATTTTCTAAGGAAGAATTAAAAGATATAGAAACTAGAGCTTATGAATTAGGTTCTTCTAAACACGTTACTATAGATATTACAGATAAATACTATAATGACTGTGTACGTTATTTAATTTATGGGAATGTTTTAAAAAATAATACATATCCATTATCTGTAAGTGCAGAGCGTATGTTTCAATCTATAGCAATTGCTGAATATGCAAAAGAAGTAGATGCAGAATACATTGTTCATGGATCTACAGGAGCAGGAAATGATCAAATTCGTTTTGATGTTGCATTTGCAATTATTTCTCCGAATTCTAAAATTATTACTCCTATTCGTGATGAAAAATTATCTCGTCAACAAGAAGTTGAATATTTGCAAGCAAATGGTGTTCATTATAGCTGGGAAAAAGCAAAATATTCAATTAATAGAGGTATTTGGGGAACTTCTGTTGGTGGAGTAGAAACATTAACTTCTAATCAAGCTTTACCAGAAGAAGCATATCCAACTCAATTATCAAGAACAGAACCTTCTGTAATCGAAGTTGAATTTGAAAAAGGAGTTCCAGTTGCTTTAGATGGTGAAAAACTATCTCCAGTTGCTTTAATTCAAAAATTAAATGAAATAGGTGGTGAGTACGCAATTGGTCGTGATATTCATATCGGAGATACAATTTTGGGAATAAAAGGTAGAGTAGGTTTTGAAGCACCTGCTGCTTATTTATTAATCAAAGCACATCACTTATTAGAAAAACATACCTTAACGAGATGGCAATTATTACACAAAGATTCTTTGTCAAACTGGTATGGTACATTATTACACGAAGCACAATATTTAGATCCAGTAATGAGAGATATAGAAGCTTTCTTAGAGTCTTCTCAAAATCATGTTACAGGAAAAGTGAAAATAGAATTAAATCCTTATCATTTTTCTATGATTGGAATTGAATCACCTTATGATATGATGCAGTCTAAAGTAGCTATTTATGGAGAAGAAAATGATGCATGGGACAGTAGAGACGCAAAAGGTTTCATTAAGATATTTGGTAATCAATTAAAGATTGTTCATAGTTTTGATTAATTGATTTAGTTAAAGTGGATTCATTAAATTGATTCCACTTTATTTTGGTTAAAAAAATAGAATATAGGTATACAACAAATATAAAATGGCAGATAAAATTAACATAAGTATTGTAGGAGGTGCAGGTTATACGGCAGGAGAACTACTGAGGATATTGATTCATCATCCGAAAGTAAATATCTCGTCAGTATACAGTACGTCGAATGCAGGTAACCCCGTTACTAAAGTACATGACGATTTGTTAGGTGAAACAGACATCGTATTTTCGGATAAAATAGACGAAAATTCAGATGTCGTTTTTTTATGCTTAGGTCACGGAAAATCTGCTGATTTTTTAAAAAATAATAAATATGCGGCTAAAACAAAAATTATTGATTTAAGTAATGATTTTCGTTTAAATGCTAATCATATCTTCGAAGATAGAACATTTACTTACGGATTACCTGAAGTAAACAGAGAAGATATAAAATCAGCACAAAATATTGCTAATCCAGGATGTTTTGCAACAGCTATTCAATTAGCCTTATTACCATTGGCGGCGAAAAATGAGATAAAAAATGATATACATATTAATGCTGTAACAGGTTCTACTGGAGCTGGACAAAGTTTATCTGCATCTACACATTTTAGTTGGAGAAATAATAATGTATCTTTTTATAAAGAATTTTCTCATCAACACGAAGGTGAAATTTATCAAACACTTCATCAATTAGAAAAAGATTTTAAGAATAAAGTTTATTTTTTACCAATGCGAGGAGATTTTGCTCGAGGAATTTTAGCTGGTGTTTATGTAAAGTCTGATTTATCCGAAGATGAGGCAAAACAAATCTTCAATGATTATTATAAAGATGAACCTTTTACTCACGTATCAGAAACTCCGATTGCATTAAAGCAAGTTATAAATACAAATAAATGTTTATTACATGTGCAGAAACAAGATGATGTTATATTAATTACATCTATTATTGATAATTTGACTAAAGGTGCTTCTGGACAAGCTGTAGAAAATATGAATTTGATGTTCGGTTGGGATGAAAAACTTGGACTTAACTTGAAAACGGTAGCGTTTTAAGGTTAATGTTTAAAGTCTAACGGTAAACGATATGCAAGATTTTAGAAATATAAAAGTTTGGAGTGAGTCTCATCAATTAACGTTAAAAGTGTATGAGATAACATCTGAATTTCCTAAATCTGAAATGTTTAATCTAACATCACAGTTAAGAAGAGCTAGTTTATCAATTCCAAACAATATAGCAGAAGGTTGTGGAAGAAATTCTGATAAAGATTTTTTACGTTTTCTTCATATCGCTTTAGGTTCTACAAATGAAACACTTTACTTATTAATCTTATCGAAAGATTTAAAATTAATAACAAACGAATCATTTTTAGAACTTGAAGATAAAGTTGAAAAAATAAAAGCAATGTTATTAGCTTTTATAAAAACAATTAATAATCGTTTAGCGTAAACCGTTAAACGTAAAACTAAAAAAAATGAAACTATTCGACGTATATCCATTAATGAATGTAACTCCGGTAAAAGCTAAAGATTGTATTCTTTGGGACGAAAACGGAAAAGAATATTTAGACCTTTATGGAGGTCATGCAGTGATATCAATTGGTCACTCACATCCATATTATGTAGAAAAAATTACAAAACAAATCAATAACATAGGATTTTACTCAAACTCAGTACAAATTCCAATTCAACAGGAATTGGCTGAAAAGTTAGGTAGAATTTCAGGTTATGAAGATTATACATTATTCTTATGTAACTCGGGAGCTGAAGCAAACGAAAATGCAGTAAAATTAGCTTCTTTTCATACAGGAAAAGACCGCGTAATTGCTTTTAATGGAGCTTTTCACGGGAGAACCTCAGGTTCAGTTGCATTAACAGATAATCCAAAAATTGTTGCACCATTTAATGCACACCACAAAGTATCTTTTGTAGATTATAACATTGATCAAATTAAAGAAATAATCGCAGGAGGAGATGTTGCAGCTATTATTTATGAGCCAATTCAAGGTGTAGGGGGAATCATTTTACCTACAGATGAATTTATTCAGGAATTGAGAAAGGTTTGTACAGATAACGGAGTAGTTCTTATTGCTGACGAAGTACAATGTGGTTACGGACGTTCAGGTAAATTCTTTGCACACCAACATTCTGATATTAAAGCTGATTTAATCACAATGGCAAAAGGAATGGGAAATGGATTTCCAATTGGAGGAGTTTTAATTTCTCCAGAATTCAAAGCTTCTTATGGGTTATTAGGAACAACTTTCGGAGGGAATCATTTAGCTTGTACAGCTGCAGTAGCAGTTTTAGATGTTATTGAGCAAGAAAACTTAATTCAAAATGCACAAGAAATAGGAGAATATATAGGTATACAACTTAATAAATTTCCTAAAATAAAAGAAGTTCGTGGAAGAGGATCTATGATAGGAATTGAATTTGATTTTCCTATTGGAGAACTTAAAAACAACTTATTAACAAAACATAACATATTTGTAGGTTATGCAGGAACAAATGTTATCCGTTTGTTACCTCCTCTAACAATAACAAAAACATACGTAGATAAATTCATCAACGCATTACAAACAGAAATAAACATCATCATCAATGGATAAGAATGTAAAAATCGTCTTTCAAGACGGATTGGAAATTGAAGGTAAATCTTTTGGGGCTTATACTTCTGCTGCCGGAGAAATCGTTTTCAATACAGCAATGGTAGGTTACAATGAGAGTTTAACAGACCCTTCTTATAAAGGGCAAATAATGGTAATGACTTTTCCAATTGTAGGAAATTATGGAGTTCCAGATGATAACGCTTTAGTTGATGAAATTGAAGCATGGGTTGAATCAAATAAAATTCAAGTAACAGGATTAGTAGTATCTTATTATTCTGATGATTATTCACATTGGAATGCTATTCAAAAATTAGGAGATTGGTTAAAAGCTCATAATATTCCTGGTGTTTACGGAGTAGATACTCGTGCTATAACAAAAAAATTACGTGAAGAAGGTTCTACATTGGCAAAAATTGAAGCAGAGGAGAAAATAGATTTCTATGATCCTAACGTTGTAAATTTAGTTGATGAGGTTTCTATCAAAGAAGTAAAACGATACAATGAAGGAGCTGATATAAAAATCGTTTTAATTGATTGTGGAGTTAAAAATAATATCATTCGTTGTTTTGTAAATCGCGGAGTAGAAGTGATACGAGTGCCTTGGAATTATGATTATTCAACATTAGAATATGATGGATTATTTATTTCAAATGGACCTGGTGATCCAGAAATGTGTGATGTAACAATAGAAAATCTTAAAAAATCTTTACAAGAAGATAAACCTATTTTCGGAATTTGTTTAGGAAATCAGTTAGTGAGTTTAGCGGCTGGAGCTTCAACATTCAAATTAAAATATGGTCACCGTTCACACAACCAACCAGTACAATTAGTAGGTACAAAAAAATGTTTTATCACTTCTCAAAATCATGGTTTTGCAGTAGATGATTCTAAATTACCAGAAGGTTTCAAAACTTTCTTTACAAATTTAAATGATGGAACGTGTGAAGGAATTCGTCACGAGTCAAAACCTATATTTACTGTTCAATTTCACCCAGAAGCAATGGGAGGTCCAGTAGATACAGAGTATTTATTTGATGAATTTATATCAGAAGTAAAAAAATATAAAAACGCATAATCAGAATAACGATGTTAAAAGATATTAAAAAAGTATTAGTATTAGGATCAGGAGCTTTAAAAATTGGAGAAGCTGGAGAATTCGATTATTCTGGTTCACAAGCATTAAAAGCTTTAAAAGAGGAAGGAATACAAACTGTATTAATTAATCCAAATATTGCAACAGTACAAACATCTGAAGGAATTGCAGACGAAATTTATTTCTTACCTGTAACACCTTATTTTGTTGAGAAAGTAATTCAAAAAGAAAAACCAGACGGAATAATGGTTGCCTTTGGTGGACAAACGGCATTAAACTGTGCGGTAGAATTAAATAAAAATAACATATTCGATAAATACAACGTTCGCGTTTTAGGAACACCAATTTCTGTAATTGAGTCAACTGAAGATCGTGATATTTTTATCGAAAAATTAGACCAAATCGGAGTTTTAACAGCTCGTTCAGAAGCTGTAGAAACAGTTGCAGACGCAATGGAAGCCGGTAATAGAATTGGTTTTCCATTAATTATTCGTGCAGCTTATGCCTTAGGAGGTTTAGGTTCTGGTTTTGCTAATAATGATGAAGAATTATTAGAATTAGTAGAAAAAGCTTTCACTTACTCTAACCAAGTATTAGTAGAGGAATCATTAAAAGGGTGGAAAGAAGTAGAATACGAAGTAGTTCGGGATTCAGCAGATAACTGTATTACTGTTTGTAATATGGAAAACTTCGATCCAATTGGTGTACATACAGGAGAATCTATTGTAGTTGCTCCATCACAAACATTATCAAACTCAGAATATCATAAATTACGTGAAGTTGCTATTCGTACAATTCGCCACTTAGGAGTAATTGGAGAATGTAACATTCAGTACGCTTTTGATACAGTTTCAGAAGAATATCGTGTTATCGAAGTAAATGCTCGTTTATCTCGTTCATCAGCTTTAGCATCAAAAGCAACAGGTTATCCATTAGCTTTTGTAGCTGCTAAATTAGCCTTAGGTTATACATTAGACGAATTAAAAAACAGCGTTACAAAAACAACTTCTGCAATGTTCGAACCTGCGTTAGATTATTGTGTGGTTAAATTACCTCGTTGGGATTTAAATAAATTCTACGGTGTTCGTAGAAACATTGGTTCTGCAATGAAATCTGTAGGAGAAGTTATGGCAGTTGGACGTTCTTTCGAAGAAGCAATTCAGAAAGGTGTTCGTATGTTAGACATTGGTCACAGAGGATTTGTAGCAAACGGATTTACAATTCCAGAAGGAGAATCATTAGACACTTGGTTAGCAGAACCAAATGACGAACGTTTATATGCTGTAACAGAAGCATTCAAAGCGGGATATTCTATCGAGAAAATTCATGATCTAACAAAAATTGATTTATGGTTCTTACAACGTTTAGAGCGTATTTTTAATACTTCAAAAGAATTTGAAGCTTTAGAAAGATTCGAACAAATTGATGCTGATTTAATTGGAAGAGCAAAGAAATTAGGTTTCTCTGATCAACAAATTGCTGTTTTAGTAAAAGGAGAAAGTGGAGTTCATAGAAATGAATTAACAGTTCGTGAATTACGTAAAAACTTCGGAATAAAACCAGTTATCAAACAAATTGATACATTAGCGGCAGAATTCCCAGCACAAACAAATTATTTATATACAACATATCACGGAACAGAAAACGATTTAACACCAGAAACAGAAAAAGCAGTTTGTATTTTAGGTTCTGGAGTTTACCGTATTGGTTCTTCTGTAGAGTTTGACTGGTGTGGAGTTAATGCAGCACAAACTGCTGGTAAAAATGGTTACAAAACAATCATCATCAACTACAACCCAGAAACAGTTTCTACAGATTATGATACTTCGGACAGATTATATTTCGAAGAATTATCTTTTGAGCGTGTAATGGATATCTTGGAATTCGAAAATCCTCACGGAACAATTATTTCTACAGGAGGACAAATTCCAAATAACTTAGCAATGAAATTGTATGACCAAAACATGCCAATTTTAGGAACTTCTCCTTTAAAAATTGATGATGCAGAAAACCGTCATAAATTCTCAGAGATATTAGATGAATTAGGAATCGATCAACCACGTTGGAAAGAGCTTTCTTCTTTAGAAGCAATTCACAAATTTGTTGATGAGGTAGGTTTTCCAGTTCTTATTCGTCCATCTTATGTACTTTCAGGAGCAGCGATGAATGTTGTTTCTAACACACATGAGTTAGATGCATTCTTGAAATTAGCAAAAGAAGTTTCACCAGATTATCCAGTTGTTGTTTCAGAATTTGTACAAGGAGCAAAAGAAATCGAATTAGATGCTGTTTGTCAAAATGGAGAAATTGTAGATTATGCAATTTCAGAACACGTAGAATTTGCAGGTGTACACTCAGGAGATGCTACAATGTATTATCCACCACAAAAAGTATACATCGAAACAATTCGTCAGATGCGTAAAGTAGCTGCTAAAATTGCGAAAAAATTCGAGATTAGTGGACCAATGAACATTCAGTTCTTATCAAAGAACAATACAGTTCGTGTAATCGAAACAAATATTCGTGCATCTCGTTCATTCCCATTCGTATCAAAAGTATCTGGAAACAACTTAATCGAAAAAGCAACAAAAGTTCTTTTAGGATTAGAAGTTGAAAAAGGAAACTCAGAAATCGTTTACGATTTAGATTATGTTGGTGTTAAAGCATCTCAATTCTCATTTACACGTTTACAAGGAGCAGATCCAGTATTATCAGTAGATATGTCATCTACAGGAGAAGTTGGTTGTATTGGAGATACAGCAGAAGAAGCATTATTGAAATCAATGTTATCTGTAGGATACAAAATTCCAGAAAAAACAATATTAATTTCTGGAGGACCAATTGAATCTAAAGTTGCATTATTAGGAGCAGCAAAACAATTAATCGCAAAAGGTTATAAAATTTATGCGACAGAAGGAACACACAAATTCTTTACAGAAAATGATGTTTATTCTACATTAGTTTACTGGCCAAGTGATAATAAAGAACCAAATGTAAAAACATATCTACACGACCACAAGTTCGATATGGTTATTAACATTCCGAAAAACTTAACAAAAGCGGAATTAGATAACGATTATCAAATTCGTCGTACAGCGGTAGATTTCAATATTCCATTAATTACAAATGCACGTTTAGCTGCGGCTTTCATCAATGCATTTACTCAATTATCTATCGATGATTTGAAAATTAAAACATGGAATGAATACAGAAACAAATAATACGTTTTAAGTTATAAGTTTTAAAGCCTCGCATTGCGAGGCTTTTTTTGTGGTTTTAATCCTTAATCTCTTAAAATTATCTGATTATAATCTGTATGTTATTCGTTTTTAATTAATTAAGTTTGTTTAATTTTTGAAATAATTATGATTTTATATTTTTTTTATATAAATTTATTTTATTCTTTGAGAAAAATTGATCACTTTTCTTAAATTATTCGGTATACCTAAATCAACAACGGACGTTTAATTTTAAAACAAAATCTTATGAAAAAATTACTTTTATTAAGTACTTTAGTACTTACAGGAACTTTCGCTATGGCGAATAATCAAGAATCTATTGAAACTTTCACTATGGATAAAAGTCAAGAAGAAACAATTGTTTATCATTATGAAATGAATGCTGCTGGTGTTTGTACAGTAACTATATATAGAGGAGGTAAAGTAGCAAGAATGGCTATGTCATATCAAGATAGTGAATCAGCTTGTGCTAGTTGGGCTCGTTTTCAAGATGCTATGACCCCATAATATACTTTTATTAACTATAATAGAGTTGTAGTTTATTCTACAACTCTTTTTTTAAATATCATTTTATGAAATTATTATCAAAAAAAATATTTTTTATTATTTTTCTAAGTTTTGCTTTTCAGCTTTACGGACAAAACAAATTATATGTTGAATATGATGTGAGAATATATGACAGTACAATAGGAATTTTAATTGCAGATAAAACTTCTTCTTTTTATGAAGAGGGACTTACAACGAATAAGAATAAAGAGTCTATGGGTAAAAATATGTTTTCTTCTGGAGATTTTACGCATTCTATTGTTTATCAAAATATAAAAAAACCAGAAATAAATTATATACAAACTGAATATAATGATGAAGATTATTTTATTAAAGATTCTATTTCTACTATGAAATGGGAGTTATCTTCATCAGAAAAAACAATCGAGATACAAGGTTATAAATGTAACGAAGCTAAACTAAATTTTAGAGGTTCTACATATGTTGCTTATTATACTAATCAAATTCCTACTACTTTTGGACCATGGAAGTTTAAAGGTTTACCAGGATTGATTCTTAAGGTTGAATCTCAAGAAAATCCTACAATTTATTGGAGAGCAACTAAAATTATTTATCCATATACGACAGATAAAAAACTGTCAGTGGATTTAAATAAATTTAAATTATCATTAAAAGATTATATTAAATATGAAGATAGTGAAGATGATGCTCAATCTAGAGCATTAGCAGCTAAATCTTATGGAGCTATATATGTACAAATTCCAGATGATATGAGAAGAGAAAAATCAAGAGAACGTAAATATGAATGGGAAACTTGGTAAATTGCTTTTCTTTTTCTTTACATTTTACAATTTCCCTTTGTTTTCTCAAATAAAAATAGAGGGAAATATTTACATAGAAAATTCCTTAGAAAAAGTAGATTTACAAGGTATAGGAATCCAATTGTATAATGAAAATGATGAACTAGAATCCTATACTTTTACAGATGTAAATGGTAATTATTCTCTTATAACAAAAAATACAGGAAGTTATTATTTAATGGTAAATGATTTAGATTACGAAAGTGATAAGTATTCTATTTCAATATCTTCTTCTGATAGAAAAATAAATACAAATTTTATAATCAGAAAAAAAAGTATTGAATTAAAAGAAGTTCAAATTGATAAAAAAAATTATAAAGTAAAAAGTGATACCATAATTTTTGACGCCAAGGCTTATTCGGTTGGAAATGAACAGGTTGTTGAAGATTTATTAAAAAAAATACCTGGAATAAAACTGGATAAGGATGGAGCAGTATTTGTAAATGGACAAGAAATAGAAAAAATCATGATAGAAGGAGATGATTTTTTTGAAAAAGGTTATAAAATGATTTCAAAAAACATGCCTTCAAAACCAATTGATAAAATTGAAGTTTTACGGAATTATTCTCATAATAATTTACTAAAAGGATTAGAAGATTCAGATAAAATTGCTTTAAATCTTACATTAGAAGATGGTGCAAAAAACCAATGGTTTGGGAATGCTAATTTAAAATCGACATTTTATCCAGGAAATTACTATAGTATATCTGCTAATTTGATGAGTTTTGGTAAGAAAAATAAACATTATTTCTTGACGAATTTTAATGATATTGGAGAAGATTCTACAGGTGATATTGATTTACTCTACAAAACTTCTGATAATACCATTGGCGATGAAATCTCTAATCCTTTATATCTTAGAAAAACTAATAATATTGCTGAAATAGATGCATCAAAATATAGGTTTAATCAACTAAAAATGGGTTCTTTAAATTCTATTTTTAACCTTTCCGATAGATTGAAATTGCAATCAAAAGTTGCGGCAAAGTGGGATCAATTTCAGTTTTATAGAAATAATAATACAGTATATTATACCGAATCTGGAGATTTTACAAATACAGAAGAAAATAATTCTAAAGATTCAACTTTTGACTTAAAAGCAGGTTTAGATTGGACTTATGTAGTCGATAAAAACTCGTCTATAGTAGCGTCGTCTAATTTTTCTCATAAATATATTAACAATAATGAAATAAATAATTTTAATTCTATTGTATCAAAAAATAATATACCAATTAAAGCAAATTTTATTGATCAAAAAATTAATTATACTAATAGGATAAATGATCAAGATGTATTTTTAATAGATTTTCGTTATTTATATCAAAATAATAAGGAAAATTTATTTTCAAATTCACAGAATATAATTTTCGAAAATTTATTTGGAGATTTTCCTGTTTATAATTTGCATGAAAAATTGCAAAGAAAATTTAATTATCAAGCACTTGAATTTCGTTGGATTCGAAAGACAAGTAAAAATAATTTATTTGAAAGTAAGTTTAGTTTTCAACGATTAAAAAATCAATTCAATACAACATTTGGTATTCAAGATGATAATCAATTTTTATTTCCTTCAGATTATCAAAATATTGTTCATTTAAATTTTTGGGAGGTTACAGCAAATTTAAAATATATATGGAATTTTACTAAAAAGTTGAGTTGGCAAAATTATCTTGGAATTACTTATATCCAGATGAATTATAGCAGCATTAATCAAAAAAATCCATCTAATAATGTTTTTCCTAACTTTTATTCTCAAATAAAATATAATCCAACCAAAAAGCATGAATTTAGAGTAAAATTGCAATACGATAATCAAAGTTTGAATTTTGTTGATCAATATGATAATTATCTCTATAAAGGAAATAGAAATTTTGAAAGTAAATTTAGTTCTAATTATATATTACCGACATTATCAAGTTCAATTAATTATGATTACGGTAAGTCTTATGATTTTTTTAATTTTGGTTTAGAATCTCGATATAAATTTTCTTCTAAATATGTTACAGAAAAAGTTATAGTAAGTCAGGATTATAAATTGAGTAATGCAATAATTTTAAACGATAGAAATGAGATTTTAACAACTTCATATGTGAGTTATCTTTTTGATAAAGTTAATCATTATCTAAAATTCAATTTTATGCATAACTACTCATCCTATAAAAATTATATAAATTCTAATGAATTAAGAGATATTAATCAGAATTTTTACAAATTAGGGTTTTCCGTAAATTCTGCATTTAAAAAATCAATTGTGAATTATAGTTTATTAAATGAATGGAATATAAATTCTTTTAAAGTAGCGTCTAGTAAAATTAAACAACAATATTTGACATCAATGCTTGACTTGAACTTTAAATGGAATGATAATTTTTTTTCTAAATTAAATCAAAATATCTATTATTTACCAAATTTACAAGGTAAAAATACTTACTATTTTTCTGATTTAGACTTATTGTATAATTACAGAAAATATAAAATAAATGTTTTATTAAAATTGCAAAACATAACTAATACAAATACATTTTATAATCTGTCTGTTAATGATTATAATAAATCTATATCTTCATATAAACTACTTCCTAGAATGTTTTTTTTAGGAGTAGAATTTAAATTTTAATTTTTCCAATGATTACAGCAATAATTCTTTTTATTCTGTCTAAGTTCTCAATACATTTTTTTACTAAAAACACTCGAACTGATAGAAAAAAAAACATCATTTAGAGTAAAATTCTTCATAATTTAGTATCGAAAAATAAGTAAGGACTTAAACTTTTTTTCCTCAATCAACGACGAATATCAATCTGAGTTTGTCGAAATATCCTTTTTTTTATCTAGTTTTAGTTTACAGTAATCAATGTGACAGTGTTTTCTAAAATATAAATACGTTTTTAATAAAAATAAAAACTTGTAATAGTGATTGTTGTGGAAATTCTTTTTACGAAATGATTTAATGCAATAAAAATATTGCAACAAAAAGCGCGGTTCGTCAGGAATTGCTCAAATAAAAATTATTTTAATAAATTTATCGATATTTAAAGTAATTATATGGTATTGTTTTTGAATTGATTATAAATGTAATTTGAAAAAATATTATGTATGAGAAATAATCCTTTTATTACTTTTGCTCTTTTACTTGCTACTGAAATAGCATTAGTTAAATTGATTATTTATATTGATTTAATACCCTTATTTGAGAATATAGGATTATTGGTTGTATTTTTTGTCCCTATAACTTCAATTCTGATTGCATTTTTTTTAAAAAATATTAGATTTCAAAAAGAATTTCAATCTTTTTCTATATTTATTTTAGTTATTTCTATTTTAGGATTTTCTGTCTTATCATATCTATTAGCTTTAGGAGGAGCATATCAACATTAATAAAAATGAAAAAAGAAATAATAGATTATATCAATATTTTTTTAGCAATAGCTTTTGGATTATTACTTATACTGAACTTAGGAGTGAGATATAAGAATAGAGAGTATGATAAAATGTATTGGAATGCCGAGATTTATAGTTCAGATGAAAATTCTTCAATAAAAGATGAAAATATTATTAAAATTATTGATGCAAAATTTTATAATAATTTTAATAATTCTAAGACTGGATTAAATAGTGAATCATTAAGAAAAAATAGAGGAATATTAACCACTAAAATAGAAGAAAATGTTCTTTTTCATTATTCTGATAATCTCTTACCAGATTCTTTATATTTAAAGTATTTTTCTATAGATGAGCGTAAATTCTATGAACTTTCAACAAAACTTCCTTATGAGAAAATAAAAAATATAGCTGATAAATACAAAGAAGATCCTATTTTATTTTTAGAAATAAAACCAACGGGGAAAGTAATATTGAAGATTAAAGAAAAAGAAAATAAGGAATATGAAATTATAGATAGTTATAATGCAAAAATTAGTTCTGGAGAATTGGAAATGTTGACTTATGAAGAATATATGAATAAAAAGTTTAATAGGTATGAAGGAATAGAAAATATTACCGATTTTTCTGATTTGTTACAGAATAAATATAAATGGTTATTTAAAGTAAAGATTGATGATGATGAAAATTTACAATCAGCTTATTCATATTCATATACATATGAACATTTAAATTTATTTATGAATAATGATACGCTAGATTTTCAGAAAATCCCAAGATATTTTAGTATTGATTGGGCGAATCATCAACAAGAGTACAGTATCCATTATAATTTTAATGATATTCAAATTTTGAATGCATTTCGCTCTTTGAACAAGATAGATTCTAATGAACCAATAAGTATGACTTTTATATTATTTAAAGATAAATACCCTCAATGTGATATCACAAGGGGGAATGAATCTATTTCTTTAGAAAATTTATATCCAGAAAAACCCATAAGACACTCTAAATAAAGGTGAATAAAAAGATGAGGCTGTCTCAAAAGGGCAGCCTCATTTTTGTATTGAGTTGAAAAAAAATATTTTTAGGGTTTTGTATTTATAAAACTTTGAAAAAT
>DJDD01000022.1 GCA_002430925.1 Flavobacteriales bacterium UBA5933 | reverse complement strand
GAGACAGCCTCTTTTTTTATTCTTAAAAAGATTAAATGTTATTTGTTAAATAAATAACAGAATATTATTTTGTTTTATCTAATGCTTGTAAAATATCGTTAATAATATCTTCTTTATCTTCTAAACCAACAGAAAGACGAATTGTACCTGGCATAATTCCTAAATCTGCACGTTCGCTGTCAGATAATTTTGCATGAGTTGTTGTAGCTGGATGTGTTGCAATTGTTCTAGAATCTCCAAGATTTGATGTATATAAAATCATTTCTAACGCATCAATAAATCTAAAAGCTCTTTCTTTTCCTCCTTTCACCTCAAATGTCACAATTCCTCCACCAGCTTTCATTTGTTTTTTTGCCAATTCATATTGTGGATGAGAAGGTAAAAAAGGATATTTTACTTCAACAATTTCATCTGTTTTCTCTAACGCTTGCGCCAAGGCTAAAGCATTATCGCAATGACGATCCATTCTAAGTCCTAAAGTTTCTAAACTTTTTGATATTGTCCAAGCATTAAATGCTGACATTGCTGGACCTGTATGACGAATGAAAAACATCATTTCATCAATCAATTCTTTTTTACCAACAGCAACTCCTCCTAAAACACGACCTTGACCATCCATATATTTAGTTGCTGAATGAACAGAAATATCAAATCCTAATGTTAAAGGCTGTTGTAAATATGGCGTAGCAAAACAGTTATCAATTATAAAAATCACTTGTGGAAATTTATCTTTCAATTTTGCCAAAGCTTCTAAATCAAACAACTCTAAACCTGGATTAGAAGGTGATTCTAAAAATACAATTTTTGTATTTGGCTGGATTGCTTTTTCCCAATCTGCAACATCAGAAGATTCTACATACGTATATGTTACTCCCCAACGAGGAAATAATTGAGTAATTAATTGATGCGTTGAACCAAAAATAGCTCGGCTAGATACAATATGATCTCCAGATTTTATGAAAGATGCAAAAGATGCAAAAACAGCTGCCATTCCAGAAGCAAAAGCCAAACCAGCATCTGCTTTTTCTAATTTGCAAACACGATTAATAAACTCAGTTGTATTTGGGTTTGCATAACGAGAATAAACCATACCTTCTTCTTCCTCTGCAAAAATAGCACGACCTTGTTCTGCACTATCAAAAATAAAACTTGATGTTAAATATAACGGAACTGAATGTTCGCGTGTAGCTGACCTTGGAGCTTGTTCGCGAATTATTTTAGATTGATCATTTTTCATAACAATCAAATTTAAACATACTTTTATAAAGCAAAAAGATTTTATGAAAGTTTTAAACCGAATATTTTTCTGTTTTATGTAGTTTTCACATTATGTAGACTCTGAAAAAATTCATAAAAATAGAAAATTAACGAAAAACCACTTACCGAACTCTTTTTCAACAACTTCTAAAAAGATTATGAGAGATTAAATTTGAATGATTTTTTTATAAAAAAATCATTCAAATTTAATCTCTACCTTTGTAACATTAATCATATTTATGTCATTCGAAAGTTTAGGATTATCTCCATATCTATCAAAATCAATTTCAAAATTAGGATTCTTAAAGCCATTTGAAATTCAGACGGAAACTATTCCATCAATTCTAAAAGGAAAAGATGTAATGGGAATTGCAAAAACAGGTTCTGGAAAAACATTATGTTTTGTTGCTCCTTTGTTACAAAAAATTCAACATCAACCGTATGAAAAATCTCGTGCAATAAAATCTCTGATTTTAGTTCCAACACGTGAATTAGCAGCACAAATAGAACAAACATTTGTAGGTTTACAAGAAGCTTTACGCCGCGAAGTAAAAACACAAGCTGTTTATGGAGGAACTTCTATTAATCCACAGATGAAAAATCTATATGGTACAGAAATTTTAATTGCAACACCTGGACGTTTATTGGATTTGATTGATCATAATGCACTTACATTAGATCAGTTACAATATTTAGTTATTGATGAAGCTGATAAAATGTTTCAGTTAGGTTTTGGAGATGAGATGAATCGTATTCTAAAAGCTGTTCCTAAAAAGAAACAAACTATTCTTTTTTCAGCTACATTGAATGACAAAATTGAGGAAATAAAAACAACTCTTGCTATTAACCCTACCATTGTAGAAATAAAAAAACAAGAAGTTGATATTGACCAAATAGAACAAATAGCTTACAAAGTAAACCCAGAAGATAAAGGTCCTTTTTTACGTTATTTAATTAAATCTGAAAATTTAGAACAAGTTTTAGTATTTGTATCTTCTACAAGAACAGCAGATAATTTGGTTGATAAATTGAAGAAAAATAAAATTTCTGCAATGGCGATTCATAGTAAAAAATCGCAAGGAGCAAGAATGGATAATTTAGAAGATTTTAAATTAGGTGATGTACAGGTTTTAGTTGCCACAGATTTAATTGGTCGTGGTATACATATAGAAGGTTTACCTACAGTTATAAATTATGAATTACCTCGTTCTCCTTTAGATTACGTACATAGAATTGGACGAACTGGAAGAGCTAATTCGACTGGAAAAGCTATCAGTTTAATTACAGAAGAAGATTTACATCATTTTAAAATTATCCAAAAGAAAATGGGCAAAAAAGTAGATTTAGTTTCTACTGATGATGTTAATTTACATGGATATTAGTAGGTTTTTCAGTTTTTATGTGTTTAAGTTTTTCAGTTTTTAGTCGTATTACGTAAAACTCACAACTTAAAACTTCTAGTTTCTAAATTCTAACTTCGTAATTCGCAATAGGGATTGTAGTAATTAAGTTTTAAAATTAATTTATAACTCATTACTTCTAATATGACTGTTCAGTTTTTATGTGTTTAAGTTTTTTAGTTATTAGTAAATTAGATTTATTACGTAAAACTTAAAACTTCTAGTTTCTAAATTCTAACTTCGTAATTCGCAATAGGGATTGTAGTAATTAAGTTTTAAAATTAACTTATAACTCATTACTTCTAATATGACTGTTCAGTTTTTATGTGTTTAAGTTTTTCAGTTCTTAGTTTTTAGTCGTATTACGTAAAATTTAAAACTTCTAGTTTCTAAATTCTAACTTCGTAATTCGCAATAGGGATTGTAGTGAAAATCCTTTTCTAATTGGTCATTGAGGTTCTCGAAATGAATAATTAAAAAAGATTGCAACGAAAAGCCAGGCCCGAAGGGATTGCCCAAAAAAATATAATTCATTAAAATAATATTTTAATCAAATCATAAAAAAAATCGGTTGAATGATATTCAACCGATTTTTTTAATTTTTATATTTTTATAAATGTGGACCTAACATATTATTTGGATTCAATATTTCATCTAATCTTTCTTTAGATAACAATCCATGATCTAAAACTAATTGATAAACACTTCCTCCTGTTTCTAATGCTTCTTTAGCTATTTTTGTACTTACTTTATAACCAATATATGGATTAAGAGCTGTAACGATTCCTATACTATTTAGAACTTCTTTTTTAAGATGTTCTGCATTTGCAGTAATGCCATCAATACATTCTACACGCAAAGTATCCATTGCATTGGTAAGATAAATAATAGATTCCATGATAGAAAAACCAATTACTGGTTCCATAACATTTAATTGTAACTGTCCTGCTTCTGCAGCCATTGTGATTGTTGTATCATTCCCAATTACCTTGAAACATACTTGATTGACAACTTCTGGAATTACAGGATTTACTTTTCCTGGCATAATTGATGAACCTGGTTGCTTTGGTGGTAAATTAATTTCGAACAAACCAGTTCTTGGCCCCGATGTTAACAAGCGTAAATCGTTACAAATTTTTGATAACTTTACACAAAGACGTTTTAATGCAGATGAATAATCTACAAAAGCACTTGCATCAGACGTTGCGGCAACTAGATTATCCGCCAAATTAACATCTTCTCCCATGATTTCTGCAATACTTTTTGTACAAAGTTGTGCATACCCAGGAATTGCATTCAATCCTGTGCCTATAGCTGTAGCCCCCATATTTATGGTTAAAAAATCTTTAGAGACTCTTATTAAGTTTTCAACTTCTTTTTGTAATCCATTAGCAAAACCATCAAACTCTTGACCTAATGTCATTGGAACAGCGTCTTGTAACTGTGTTCGTCCCATTTTTATAACATCATCAAACGTTCTCGCTTTTTTCTCAAAAGATGTATGCAATTTGATAAGAGCTTCAACCAAAGGTTTATTCATGTTATATAAAGCTAATTTCAGCGCAGATGGATAAGCATCGTTTGTTGACTGAGATAAGTTTACATGATCGTTCGGTGAACAATATTGGTATTCTCCTTTTTCTTTGCCTAAATATTCTAAAGCTATGTTTGCAATAACTTCATTCGCATTCATATTGGTTGAAGTTCCTGCACCTCCTTGAATCATATCAATCGGAAATTCATCAAGATATTTTCCTTGTATTAATTCGTTAGAAGCAAAAGTTATCGCTTCGTACAATTCTAAGGATAATATTCCTAATTCATAATTTGCCTTTGCTGCACCTGATTTTATTATTCCTAGTGCTTTTACAAATTCTGGATACTGTGATAAATAATTGTTAGAAATTTTGAAGTTGTTAATCGCTCTTTGGGTTTGAACACCATAATAAGCATTTTTTGGAATTTGAAGTTCTCCTAATAAATCTGACTCAATTCTCATCTTAAAAAGATTTGTTACATTTTTGAGTAAAGATATAATTTTTATCAAACAACCCCTTAAAAAACAAGGTTAATATATTAAAATATAAAAAAATAATTATATTTACCCTATTAAAAATCAAAATGAATCAAGTTAGATACTATTCTTTAGATGTTTTTCGTGGAGCAACTGTTGCGTTAATGATATTAGTTAACAATCCAGGAACATGGTCTTTTATGTTTTCTCCACTACAGCATGCAGAATGGAATGGATGTACGCCTACTGATTTAGTTTTTCCTTTTTTCCTTTTTGCTGTAGGAAATGCTATGGCATTTGTAATTCCTAGGATGCAAAAATCATCCCAAAGTATGTTTTGGCAAAAAGTAATTAAACGAACTATTATTATTTTTCTAATTGGTTTATTTCTTAATTGGTTTCCTTTTTTTAAATGGGATAATAATCATTTAATTTTCAAAGCTTGGAAAGAATCTGATGAAAATGGAATTCGAATAATGGGAGTATTACAACGAATTGCAATAGCTTACTTTTTTGCTTCTATTATTGCATTTTATTTTAAACCTAAAAAAGTACTTTGGATTTCGATCATAATTCTTATCATTTACTGGTTAACAACAATTATTTTAGGTGGGAACAATCCTTATTCTATTGATGATTTTTATGGAGCAAAATTAGATTATCAAATATTGGGATTAGCACATATTTATAAAGGAGAAGGTATGCCTTTTGATCCAGAAGGATTATACAGTACAATTCCTACGATTTCTCAAGTTTTATTAGGTTACTTAGCTGGATATTTTATTACAAAACAAGGTAATATTAAATGGTTTAATAAAATTATTCCCACAACAGATTATCCTAATTATAGATTGGTTGCTGGGCTATTTACAATCGGAACAATAGCGCTAATCATTGGCTATTTTTGGCAATTAGAATTCCCATACAACAAAAAAATATGGAGCAGTTCCTATGTTGTCCACACTACAGGTCTTGCTACACTTGCTATAGCTACCATGATTTGGTTTATTGAAATACTATCTATTAGAAACATTTTGATGAAATTTTTTGATGTTTTCGGAAAAAATCCCCTATTTATATTTGTTCTCAGCGGACTTTTACCACGATTATTTGCATTAATAAGAATAAATAATGGACAAAATGAACAAGGTGAAATCAACTATGTTTCTCCATTCGGATGGTTCTATCAAAATGTTTGTGCTAAAACTCCAGGAATACCAGAAATAGGCTCATTTATTTACTCACTTATTTTCTTAGCATTGTTCTGGTTTTTAGCTTATTTATTAGATAAAAATAAAATTTATATTAAGGTTTAGAATTAACACGCTCAATCAAAAAAAATGCTGTTTCATAAAAATGAAAACAGCATTTTTGCTTTTAAAAACAATTTGGGCGTTACGTTCGGTCGGACATTCCGCTATAATCTTTTTTTAATGAAAAAGGATTTCCACTTCATTCCGTAACGCATTTATTTATCACAAATGAATATATATTAACAATATTAAAAACATAAATATGTTATTAATATATGTTTAATTATAACCTGTTGTGCATTTTTAATTAAAATTCGTCAATTCGATTTCTATGACATATGCAAGTTAAAATTGTACACAGAATTATTTTTAATAATAGCATAAATTCTGTGTATAATTTTATT
>DJDD01000009.1:3281-8459 GCA_002430925.1 Flavobacteriales bacterium UBA5933 | reverse complement strand
TAATAATGCACCAATAGCATAAAGAGCTAAGCCTAATTGAACACCTTTTTTATATCCATATTTTTTTAAAAATAAACCAGCTGGAATACCCATTAAAGCATAAGCACCAAACATAGAGAATTGATCTAATCCAGATTCTGCTTTTGAGATATTTAATACATCTTGGAAATGTTTATTTAATACATCTCCCATCGTAAGTGCAACAGCCCAAAGTAAAAATAAACTACAGACTAAGAAAAATAATATAGTATATTTTTTTTCTGTAAGATTTACTTTATTTTGAGTATTCATCGTGTAATTTCTTCATGTTAGTAATTACATTAGTATAATCAGTTGGATGTTTTTGCTTGAATAATTCAAATTCTTCTAAAGTATATTCAGGGCAAGCTCCTTTACTAGACGTAATAAATGCACCTAATGCTGTGGCGTGTTCCATTGTTTCAAAAGGATCTTTTTCGTTGATTCTTTTTGTTAAAAAACCAGCAAGAAAAGAATCTCCACTTCCCACAGTGTCATTTATAGTAATAGGTACAGCAGGGAATTGATAATGTTCATCATCTTTATAGTAAATAGCTCCTTTACTTCCTTTCGAAACAATAATTTCATTTAATTGAAAATAATCTTGAACATATTTTATACTCTCAGCTTCTGTAGTGTATTCTTTGTCAATAAAATCTAAAACCATTCTTAATTCAGCTTTATTAAATTTAGCTAAATGTGTATGATGAAGAATATCTTTAATTATTTTTTGGTCAATAAATGGAGGGCGAAGGTTAATGTCGAATACATTAAATTTTGCATTTTCCATTAAAGAGAATAATGTGTCTTTTGATACTTTATTTCTTGTTGCTAAACTACCAAAAACAAAAGCTTTAGCCTCTTTTACAAAATGTAAATCATTTTCAGTTAGAGCAATATGATCCCATGCAACATCATTCACAATATCATAAATAGCATCATTATGTTCATCAAAAGTAGCAATTACTGTTCCTGTAGCATTTACATCATCTATTTGTAAACCATCAGGGTTCATTTTACGGTCTTTTGTAACTTCTAATAATTCTTTTCCTAAAGCATCATTTCCTATTCTGCTAATCATATGAGAATCAATTCCCATTTTAGATAAATTATATGCTACATTGAATGGAGCTCCTCCAATTCTTTTTCCGTCAGGAAATATATCCCATAATATCTCTCCAAAACAAACAATTTCCGGTGTGTTAGTTATTTCTCTCATTTCATTAAATATGGTTAAACGTTTAATCTTTTTGTTAAATAAAATTAGTTTGTACTTTCTCTTAAAATAAGTTTAGCACAAAGTTTTTTGTTTTCTATTATTGTATTTTGTTTATTAATTATTTTTAATATCATTTCTAATGCATTCTTTGCAATATCATCAAGAGGTTGCTTTATGTAAGATATATCTACAGGAAATAATTCATATGCATCAGATTCATCAAAAGCTATAATCTGTACATCTTCAGGGATATTAATATTATTCTTTAATAGATATCTTAGTCCAGAAAAAGCTAATTTGTTACTAGTAAAATATATTGCATCAGGTTTTTTAGTTTTTTTGAAGTGTTTATCTAAACCATTAAAAATATCTTTCTGAATGTTATTTATTTTTACTTTTATAGCTTCAGTTTCAGATAAGTTATTTTCTTTTAAAGCTTCATAAAAGCCAAAGTCTCTATCTAATAAATTTACTAAAGTTGTTTCATAAGATACTAATAAAGGGAATTTTGAACCTTTTTCTATAAGTGTATTTGTAGCTTGGTAAGATATTTCTTTATTATTAATCCTAATTCCACTAGAATTTATTCCGTTCAAATTTCTATCAAGAATAATATAAGGAAATTTTTCTTTATCTAATTTAATAAAGCTATTTTCACTGTTTTCTACAGGGGCTAGAATTAATCCATCAACTTGTTGATCAATAAAAAAGTTAATTAATTTATCAAATTTCTCACTATTTTCTCCTGAGCTTCCTACAATTATAGTGTATCCTATTTTTAAAGCTTCTTCTTCTAAAATTTTAGCTATTTGACCAAAAAAAGGGTTTGCAATATCTGCAACAATAAAACCTAAAATTTTACTTTTATTTGTTTTAAGACTTTTTGCAATCTTATTAGGTCTATAATTTAATTTTTCTGCAGCTTCTTTAATACGATTTGCTGTAGTTTCACTTATACGATTATTTGGCATCTTATTTAGAACATAAGATACAGATGCAATTGATACATTTGCCAAATTCGCAACATCTTTTATAGAAACCTTTTTCAAAATCGTATTGTATAGTTCACAAAAATAAAAATATTTTTTAATTGTACAATAGACACTTTTGTTTTAATAATATATTTAATAAAATTTACAATTATATTTATTATTAGCTTTAATAACTGTGTAACAATAACACTAGATAATTTTGTTTATAAATATACAATACTGTTAATAGTTAAATAATTTATAAAATAAGTGGTTTTTTACTATTTAATTTAATTAATATTTAACTTTTAAAAAATAAATAGATTGAAATATCTACACTATGTTTGTCAAACAAAAGAATAATAATAAGGAATAATTATTTTTAACCGAAAATTATTTTTTTGTTGAGTTGTTCTATAGTTTTTATTTATTTGATTATAGTTTTTTGATTTAAAAAATTTATAAGTTTAATTGTTTTTGGTTCTAATTTTGTATTATTAAAATTAATCAATTAAAAATTAGACAAATGAAATTATTAACGCCAGAAAAAAAACAAAAAATAGCTGATATTTTAATTAAATTATTAGCTGATGAACATGTTTTATATTTAAAAACTAGAAATGCACATTGGAATATTGAAGGTCCAGATTTTCAGACAATCCATGTTTATTTCGAATCATTATACAACGAATTACAAATTGTAATAGATGATGTTGCAGAAAAAGTACGTCAAAAAGATGTTTATGCTCCTGCAACGATGAGTGAATACTTGCAGTTAACTCACTTATCTGAAGCTAGAAAAACTGATAAAAAAGATAGTTTAAGTTTTATAGCAGATTTATTACATGATCACGAAGTAATTATTAATTTTTTATCTGAAGCAGTTGTTGAGATAGAAGAATTTAATGATATATCTACTTCTGATTTTCTTGTTGGTTTATTAGAACAACATCAAAAAACTGCATGGATGCTAAGATCGCATCTAAAATAAATTTTGAACATTATTTTACTTCATAAGTTTTTAGTGTTAATTCATATTAGTGTTAATTAGGTTGAAAGCCTTGGATTTATCCAAGGCTTCAGCTTTTTATATAGGTTTCTAATCTAATATTTCTTTTATTTCAGCAATAGGAGCGTTTGTTTTTACAGAATTTATACCATTTTTTGCACCAGATTCTGTTTCGTAAATTTGGCTTGTCCCTATTATTTGACCATTTGTTGCTTTTAAATTAAAATGCCATTTGTTTGTTCCTCCTGTAATTAATTCAAATTTTGAATCATCTTGAGAATTTTTTCGAACAGATTCTATTCCATTTTCACAACTAGCTTTTTGTTTATAGCCTTCACTAGCCAAAATATTTTGTCCATTTTTTGCTTTTAATCGAAAACGAAATTCACCAGCTTTGTCTTGATATATTTCAAACATAATTAATATTTTTTAATTTAACATATTAGTATTAGTGGATTAAAAATAATGAAAATCAATAACTTATTGTTGAACTAATTTAAAAAAATAATTTTATAACTATAATAAATATGATAAATTCTTTTTTAGTCTTAAATATTACACAATATATTTGTAGCATAAATAAATTAGAATGTCTGACATTAACGAAATAGTCGAGAAATTAAAAAAAGGAGATACAATACTATATCCAACTGATACGATATTGGGTTTAGGTTGTGATGCGAAAAATGTAGATGCGATTGAAAAAATTTATAAAATTAAAGATCGTCCATCTTCAAAATCTTTAATTATTTTAGTTGATTCTCCTAAAATGTTACAGGATATCGTAGAAGTTCCAGAATTAGCATGGGATTTAATTGATTTAAATGAAAAACCTCTAACAATTATATATGATAATCCTAAAGGATTACCAGCATCATTAGTGGCAGAAGATAATACAATCGCTATTCGTTTGACAGATGATTTATTTTGTAAAAAAATAATAGGAAAATTAAATGGTCCTATTGTTTCTACTTCTGCAAATTTATCAGGAGAACCTTCACCAAAAGTATTTTCTGAGGTGAGTAAAGAAATTTTAGAACGAGTTGATTATGTTGCTCAGGAAGCAAAAACCTTTGTGCCTCAATCAACTGCATCAACCATTATAAAATTAGGCTTAGATAACGAAGTAAAAGTTATTAGAGAGTAGTTTTTTTCATCAAATCGTTTACTTTTGCAGAATGAAAATCTTAGAAGCTGTAACAAATCCAATTTTTAAAAATATTGCTGAAGTTGCTGAAGAAATAAATCAGGAAACTTATGTGGTAGGAGGATTTGTACGTGATTATTTATTAAATCGAGGTCAAAAAAAAGATATCGATTTCGTTACGGTAGGTAATGGAATTTTATTAGCAAAAGAACTATCAAATAAATTAGGAAATACATCTCAAGTTTCTGTTTTTAAACGTTTCGGTACTGCAATGTTTAAATATGAACAAACAGATTTAGAATTTGTAGGAGCAAGAAAAGAAAGTTATTCAGAAGATAGTAGGAAACCACACGTGGAAGATGGTACATTAGAGGATGACCAAAAGCGTAGAGATTTTACCATTAATACTTTGGCTATCTCTATGAATAAAGCTACGTTTGGCGAGCTAATTGATCCTTTTAATGGAGTTGAAGATTTAGAAAATAAAATCATCAAAACGCCATTAGAACCTAATATAACTTATTCTGATGATCCATTACGAATGATGAGAGCGATTCGTTTTGCTGCTCAATTAAATTTTGAAATAGAAAAAAATTCTTTTCAAGCAATTATTGATAATGCAGAAAGAATTAGCATTGTTTCATTTGAAAGAGTAATGGATGAATTTCAGAAAATTATGATGACTGATAAACCTTCAGTTGGTCTATTATTATTAGAACAATCTGGTTTATTACAATATATTTTGCCTGAACTTATTGCTTTAAAAGGAATTGAAGAAGTATAAGGGCAGAAGCATAAAGATAATTTTTATCAA
>DJDD01000009.1:0-3244 GCA_002430925.1 Flavobacteriales bacterium UBA5933 | reverse complement strand
GGTTGATAATATTTCTATCAATACTGATAATGTTTGGTTACGTTGGGCTGCTTTATTACATGACATTGGAAAAGCTGTTACAAAGCGTTTTGATAAAAAAGTTGGTTGGACATTTCATTCGCATGAATTTGTTGGTTCTAAAATGGTAGTGAAAATTTTTAGAAGATTGAAGCTTCCAATGGGAAACCAAATGAAATATGTGAAGAAATTGGTTATGATGAGTTCTCGACCAATCGCTGTAGTTACTGATGATGCAACTGATTCTGCACTTCGCCGTTTATTATTTGATGCAGGCGAAGATTTTGAAGATTTAATAATACTTTGCAAAGCAGATATAACAACAAAAAATGAAAAGAAACAAAGACGTTTCAAACAAAATTTTGAAGTTGTTGAACAAAAAATAAAAGATGTTGAAGAACGAGATAGAGTTCGTAATTTTCAACCACCAATTTCTGGCGAACAAATCATGGAAATTTTTGGAATTTCACCAGGAAAAGAAATTGGAATAATTAAAAACGCTATTAAAGAAGCGATTTTAGAAGGAGAAGTAGAAAATAATTATAATTCCGCTCTAGAATTTGTAATTAATTTAGGAAAAGAATTAAATTTGGAACCGAAAAATATTTAGAAAGTGATATATAAAATTCGTGTATTCCTTGACGCAAAAGAGGATGTTTTTAGAGACATAGAAATAAAAGAAAAGCAAACATTATTTACATTGTATAAAGGTATCATTAGTGCTTTTAGTTTACAAGGTGAAGAGTTAGCTTCATTCTATGAGATAGATGAAGAAGGAAATCAAGGTAAAGAGATTCCTTTAGAGGATATGTCAGATGACGGTACTGATGAAACAATGGCTGATTTTTACATAAAAGAAGCTTTCACAGAAGTAGGAACTCGTTTGATGTTCGTTTACGACTTTTTTGAAATGTGGACTTTTGTTGCAGAATTAATTGCTGTTGAAGATAAACCTGCAGTACTTAATTATCCATTAACTGTTTACCGTTTTGGATCAATGCCTTTAAAAGCTCCTAAGAAAGATATGGTTGTAGATTTAGATGAAGATGATGATATGGATTTTGCTGAAGATGCAGAATTAAACGATCTACAAATTGATGAAGATTTAGATGTTGACGATTTATAGAAATTAAATTCTATATTATATATCAAAAATCTGGATGCGAAAGCATCCAGATTTTTTTAATAGTATATTATCAAAAACTAGCTGTTAGCAAAAAAAACTGCTAGTTTTTTTTTATTTTATTATTCTGCTTCTTCAAAAAATTCGGCAACATAACGTTCTGCATCTAAAGCAGCAGCACATCCAGAACCAGCAGCTGTAATTGCTTGTCTGTAAACTGAATCTTGAACGTCTCCAGCAGCAAATACACCAGGTATATTTGTTTTATATGAACGATCTTGAGTGATTAAATAACCTGTTTCATCCATATCTAATTTACCTTTGAATAAATCGGTATTTGGTTTGTGTCCGATAGCAATAAATACTCCGTCAACAACTAATTCTCTCTCTTCATTAGTGATGTTATTGATTATTTTAGCTTTTTCTACAACATTATCACCTTCTAAACCAGTTAATTCATGATTGTAAAGAACTTCTAAATTAGGAGTGTGTTCTACACGATTCTGCATAGCCTTAGAGGCACGCATTTCATCTTTACGAACTAAAAGATATACTTTGTTGCATAATTTAGCTAAATAAGTTGCTTCTTCTGCAGCAGTATCTCCACCACCAACAACAGCAACATCTTTACCACGATAGAAAAAACCATCACAAGTAGCACAAGCAGAAACTCCGCTACCAGCATATTTTTTCTCGTCATCTAAACCTAAATATTTAGCTGTTGCTCCAGTAGAAATAACAAGAGAACGAGATTGGTATTCTGCAGTATTAGTTTTTACTTGGTGCAAGTCTCCATCTTTTTCTCCAAAAATAACTTCTGTTACGTATTCATATTTTATTTCTGTTCCAAAACGCTCAGCTTGTTTTTGTAAATCAGCCATTAATTCTGGTCCAGAAATACTTTCAGGATAACCAGGGAAATTCTCTACATCTGTAGTAGTAGTTAACTGACCTCCAGGTTCCATTCCTGTTAAAATCAATGGATTCATGTTTGCGCGTGCAGCATAAATTCCAGCCGTGTAACCAGCAGGTCCAGATCCGATGATGATGATATCTCTTACGTTATTTTCCATTTTATATATTTTCTTTATTTTGCAAATTTAGTTATTCTAACGTTACTTTATGTGTAGTTATTATTTCTAATAACTATAGGTTCATAATTTTATACACTAATTCTATTAGTAATTGGCTAGGTGTTACGTTTCCAGTGGTACCAACACCTTTACCTTTCATATCATAATCACGTATAAAAGAAATAATTCGTGTTGCTTTTTTTAGTGGATAATTATTTGATGCAGTTATCATACCTTGAACAAAATAAGGGTTGATTCCTAAAACTTTAGCTAAGTTTTGTTTTGATTTATCTGCAGTTACATGTACTTGAATGATATTTGTAAACAAATTAAATATCGTTGTTATTGAAACTACATAAGGATTGTCCTTAGGATTTTTTTCAAAGTATTTAATAATTTTAAAAGCTTTTTCTATATTTTTAGTTTCAATCGCATTTCTTAGCTCATAAACGTTATAATCTTTACTTATTCCAATATTATCTTCAATTAATTTAGGCGTTATTGTCTTATCATCTTTTACAATACCAAACAATTTTTCTAATTCGTTATTTAATCGAGATAAATCAGCACCCACATATTCTGTTAAAAGAAACTTAGCTTTTGGTTCTATTTTAAAACCATTTTCAGATACTTTTTGCTCTATCCATGCAGGAATTTCACTTTCATATATTCGTTTGAACTCATAATAGAAACCTTTTTCATTGAGTAATTTATAAACTTTTTTTCTTTTGTCTAATGTATTTCCTTTGTAATTTATCACTAAAATAGTCGAATCTTGAACTTGATTTGCATACATTTCTAATTGATCAATAGATCGACTAAGATGTTGTGCTTCCTTTACAATAACTACAGATTTATCAGCTCCCATAGGATATTGACGAGCAATACTAATTAGCTGACCAATTTCTATATCTTGCCCATAAACAATTGTTTGATTAAATCCTTTTTCTTCTTCAGTTAATATAGAACTTTCTAATAAATCTGTTATTTGATCTATAAAAAAAGGTTCATCTCCGGCTAAGAAGTATAT
>DJDD01000056.1 GCA_002430925.1 Flavobacteriales bacterium UBA5933 | reverse complement strand
TAGCCTGAAACCTTTTGCTTTTAAAAGAATTAAATAATGATAAAGTAAATCTGCTGACTCATTTAAAAACAAATCATCATTAGAATCTTTTGCTTCAATCACAACTTCTATTGCTTCTTCTCCAACTTTTTGAGCAACTTTATTGATTCCTCTTTTGTATAATTTATTGGTATAAGAATTTGGATCATCATCTAAATCGATACGATCATTTATCGTTTGTTCTAATTCATAAACAAATCCTTTGTTAGACTCTTCCTTAAAACATGTTATTGCTCCTGTATGACATGTTGGTCCATAAGGTTTAGCCTTGATAAGGATTGTATCATTATCACAATCAATAGCAATTGATTTTACTTCTAAAAAATTACCTGATTCTTCTCCTTTTGTCCACAATCTATTTTTTGAACGAGAAAAGAAAGTAACTTTTCCTATTTCTTTTGTTTTATCAAAAGCTTCTTGATTCATGTAACCAAGCATTAAAACTTGATTATTCAAATAATTTTGAATAATCACAGGAACTAATCCATCATTACTTTTTGTAAAATCAATATTCATCGTATTGGTATATTTTGTTCTTTTAAATAATTTTTTAATTCAGGAATTGGTATTTCTCCAAAATGGAAAATACTTGCAGCTAATCCTCCATTTGCTTTTGTTTGAGTAAACACTTCAGAGAAATGTTCTTTTTTTCCTGCTCCACCCGATGCAATAACAGGTAAATTAACCAAATCAGCAACAGCTTTCGTAATATCTATTTTGAAACCAGCTTTCGTTCCATCACCATCCATTGATGTTAATAATATTTCTCCTGCGTCAAGTTCTTCAACTTTTTTTACCCAATCTAAAGTTTCCCAGTCAGTTTCTATTTTTCCTCCACTCACAAAAACTTTTTGTTTTCCATTCACATTTCTTGTATCTACAGCTACTACAACACATTGTGATCCAAATTGAGCTGCTAATTCTGAAATAAGTTGTGGATTTTTTACCGCAGAAGAATTGACTGACACTTTATCTGCTCCGGCATTAATAACTGCATAAGCATCTTCGACAGAGTTTATTCCTCCACCAACAGTAAAAGGAATATTGATTGCTTCTCCTATTCGTTTCACCATTTCTGCTAATGTTTTACGTTTTTCTTGTGTCGCTGTAATATCTAAGAAAACCAATTCATCTGCTCCTTCCTCTACATACTTTTTGGCTAACTCTACTGGATCTCCAGCATCTCGTAAACCTTCAAAATTTATTCCTTTTACCGTTCTTCCATCTTTGATATCAAGACACGGAATTATTCTTTTTTTTAACACCTTTTTTATGTTTTTAAGTGGTTATTTGGTTCCATTAAATCAATATAAAACCTAAAAACGTACTAACTGAATAACTTAACAACTTCTTTCAACTCTATTTTCCCTTCATAAATTGCTTTACCAAGAATAGCACCTTCACAACCTAATTCTTTTACTTTTATTAAATCATCAATAGAAGAAACACCACCAGAAGCAATTAATTTAACATTAGCATTTGCTAAAATCTCTTGATACAATTCATTCGATGTTCCTTGTAACATTCCATCTTTAGCTATATCTGTACAAATCACATAATCGATACCTTTTATATGGTATTCTTTTATAAACTCTATCACATCCAATTCAGAACTTTCTAGCCAACCATGTGTTGCTATTTTTCTATCTTTGGCGTCTGCACCCAAAATAATTTTTTCGCTACCATATTCTGAAATCCATTCATTAAATAAAGTTGGATTTTGTACAGCAATACTTCCTCCTGTGATTTGATTTGCTCCAGATTCGAAGGCTATTCGGATATCATCATTCGATTTTATTCCTCCTCCAAAATCTATTTTCAGATTTGTTTTTGTTGCAATTAATTCTAATGTTTTATAGTTAATAATTTGACTAGATTTTGCTCCATCTAAATCAACCAAATGCAAATATTCAATTCCAAATTCTTCGAATTCTTTTGCAACTTCCAAAGGATTTTCGTTGTATATTTTTTTTGTATTGTAATCTCCTTGCGAAAGACGTACACATTTTCCTTCTATAATATCTATTGCAGGTATAATTCTCATCACTAAATTTTGATTCTTTAGACTTAAGAAATAAAGATTTTAACACACAAGTAAATTAACAACTTACATATTAAAATCTTAAGCCTTAAAACTAATTATTTAATTTCTTTTAATATTTCTTGAACAGCTCTTTCTAGCTGAGGATCTTTATTTTCTAAACGATCCATAAATGTATTCTTGATATATATATCAGGAGAAACACCTGTTTTCTCTAAATTTTTACCATCTAATGTATATGTTCCCCAAGCAGGAATTCTATAAAAAGAACCATCTACTAAACTTTTCCCTGATGTAAAAATGATCCAACGATAGGTTTCTTGACCAATTATTTTACCTAATTTAAGTGCTTTGAATCCTGCAGAAGTCATTTCTGCATCACTTAATGAATATTCATTAATTAATAATACAATTGGTTTACCTGAAGGAGCAAAATTTGGTTGTACTGTTAATTGTCCTTCACGATATTTCCATTGTAAATATGGACGTTGCGCTAAAAAGTTTAAAACTTTATCATGAACATTTCCTCCTGTATTGAAACGTAAATCAAGAATTACACCTTCTTTTTTATTTTCTTGTTCTACCATATCCAATAAAAAAGCATCCAATTCTGGAGAAGTCATGTTTTTCATGTACGAATAAGCAATTCTATCATTACTCAATTGTTTTACTCGTTGACGATTTTCATAAATCCATTCATCATATAAAAGTCCTCTAAATGTATAATTTGCTATTGGATGAATTTTAGTTGTAATTGTTTTACCATTTCTATTAAATTCTAATTTTAATTCATCCAATTTTTTAGGTGTAGTAAAATAAAAATCTCTATTTATTTTTTCATCAACTTTCTGATCATTCACAGCAATTAAAACATCGCCTTCTTTTATATCTACATTTTTAAGAAATGCAGGAGATTTTCTTACAATTCTATCAACAACAAATGGTTGATCATTTTTGAATACTAAGCCTGTTTCATTTGTAAAATAATTTAATCGTTTATCTTCTTCTTTTCCAGACGAAGAAAAACCTAAATGAGATGAATTTAATTCTCCTAATAAATCATTTAATAATATTCTTAAATCATTACGATTATTTACAAATGGTAAATAAGTTGCATATTGTTGTTTTTTAGCTTTCCAATCAACTCCATGAAAATTTTCATCGTAGAAATTTTCTTCTATTCCAGCCCAAGCTTCATCATACATTTGTGTAAATTCTGAAGATAAATTTTTATCAAAACTGTAGTTAAGATTTATTTTTTCTAGATTTGTAGAACTAATACCAAATTTATACACACTATCATCAATTAAAGCATATAAATTTTTATCATTTCTAATAATATAATCAGCTCCTTTTGCGAAAACTTTATCTGTTTTGCTCTCTTCAAAATCAGAAGTTACATTTCTAAACAATTGGAATTTTCCATTGTCTTGGTTTGAGTTATAAAATAAATATTGTTTTTTATCATCGGAAAAAAGAAATGGATTTGTTTGATATCCGAATCGATCTGTAACCATTTCTATTCGTTCCAAAAATCCTTCAGGATTTACAGTTAATTCTTTAAGTTCTTTTTTCTCCTCTTTCTTTTCCTTTTTCTCAACCTTTTTTTCTTCTACAAAAAGATTATCAAATTTTTCAGATTTATAAGCTTCATCAAACCAATCTAAAGATGCTCTGTAAATATTAGATTTTTGCATTCCTAATGGATAAGAAGGATTCGTTCTATCACTTGCAAAATAAATGTATTTACCATCAGGAGACCAAGTCGGATCTTCCTCGGATACGCCAGTGTTTGTAAGATTAATTGTTTTATTTTTTTTGATATTATGTATAAATATATCTAATTCGAAATTTCGCTTAGCTGAAAATAAAACATATTCATCATTTGGAGAAAATGAGGGTTTAGAATTTTGAAATCCCCAAATTTCATCTTTAACAATAGTAGATGATTTAAATGATTTTAAATCTAATAATCTTACTTCATCTCGTCCACTCAAATAAACTGCTTGTGATAAATCATTATTAAATGTGATATCTCTATTATTTCTTGTATCTGATGTTAATTGCTCTGATCTTCCTTTTCCATTTGCTGCAACTTTAAACCAATTTTGATATCCGTTGTAAGTTTGATTAAAAATTAAATTTTGATTGTCTTTTAACCATTTTACTTCTAGAGCTCGTTCTTTTCCATCTGTAATTTTATTAACGAATTTTCCCTCTATATCAGAAACAAAAATAATTCCTCGACTTACAAATGCTATTTTCTTTCCATCTGGAGAAACATCAAAAAATGAAACCTCATCAGCTGTACTAAAACTTTGTTCTTTATCTATTATTTTATTTGTATTAACATTAATTGTTACTGGATTACTTGTTTTTGTATTAACATCATAAACAAACAATTGATAATCTTTTTCAAAAATCACTTTTGAACCATTTGCTGCAACAAAAGGTTTTTTAATTGATGTATCAAAGGCTGTTAAAGCTTCTTTTTCCCCATTTTCTATTTTATAAAGATTATATTCTCCGTTATTTTCATCAGAAATAAAATAAATAATTCCGTTTTGATCAACTGTTGGATTAAAATCTTTTCCTCTATAATCTGTATATTGTTTAAATGCTTTTGTTGTTGGATTATACGCTAATAAATCTGGATTATTTTCTCCCTTGTAACGTTTACGAGCAACCTGATTTGCACTTTCTGTAGAATTTGTAAAAATGTATTCCCCAGAAGGTGTTTCAACTAAACCATTTGTTGTATTAAAATAATTTGTAAACAATGGTTGTGGTGTTTCTCCATCCAAAGCAATTTTAAAACTTCCGAAGTTATTATTTTGATTGGATGTGAAATAAATATTTTTACTATCCCAACTCCAGCTTTCAACATCATCTTTCGCTTGATGAAAAGTCAATTGCTTTATTTGTCCTCCATTTATAGGCATTACATAAACATCATAATTACCGTATTGGTTTGAACTAAATGCGAGCCATTTTCCATCTGGAGAAACTCTAGGATTTGTTTCTTCTCCTTCTAATGCTGTTACTCTGGTTGCATTTCCTCCATTAGCATCAACTTTCCAAATATCGCTATCGTAGCTAAAATAAATGGTTTTAGCATCTGGACTAAATGATGGATTTGATGTAAAATATACTTTTTCTTGAGCAGACAACTGTAAAAAAGAAAATGCTGTTAGTAAAGTAAAAATTGTTTTTTTCATGTGTGTTAATTTATATCAATCGTTTATTTAGAATCTATTAAAAAAATAATTTATTATCTTCTATAAACTTAGGAAATTCTGTAGAATACGTTCTCCTATTCCAGCAGATTTTTCGGGATGAAACTGTGTAGCATAAAAATTATCTTTTTGCAATGCAGCAGAATATTCTAAAATATAATCTGTTTTAGCAATTGTGAATTCAGATAATTCACAATAATAACTATGGACATAATAGATATCAGAATTATCATTTATATTCTTTAATAAAGAATTTTTTAATTCATAAATATTATTCCAACCCATTTGAGGGACAATTTCTATTGGTGGAAATAATTTCACTTGTACAGGAAAAATACCTATACATTCTGTATTTCCTTCTTCAGAAAATTCACACATTAATTGTTGTCCTAAACATATTCCTAAGGTTGGTTGCTTCAAATTTTTTATTAATTGATCTAATCCTCTTTCTTTTAGATATTTCATTGCTGAAGCAGCATGACCTACTCCAGGGAAAATAACTTTTTCTGCATTTTTTATTTTTTCAAAATCATCTGTTATTTCTGCTTCGTAACCTAACCTTGTTACAGCATTCAGAACTGATTTTGTGTTTCCTGCATTGTATTTTATTATAGCAATCATTTTTTCTAATTTTAAGTTGAAATGTTATTAAGTACTTAAGTTGTTATCTATTTGATTAAGTAATTTTATTCAGAAACTTAAAAACTGATTAACTTCAACACATAATCACTTACAACACTCCCTTAGTACTTGGTAAAATCATTTTATCTGGATCACGTTTTACAGCAACTTTTATCGCTTTAGCAAAAGCTTTAAAAATAGCTTCTATTTTATGATGCTCATTTATTCCTTCTGCTTTAATATTCAAATTAGCTTTTGCTCCATCAGTAAATGATTTGAAAAAATGATAAAACATTTCTGTTGGCATTTGTCCAATCATTTCACGATTAAAATCTGCTTCCCAAACCAACCAATTTCTTCCACCAAAATCAATAGCAACTTGAGCTAAACAATCGTCCATTGGTAAAGCGAAACCATAACGTTCGATACCCAATTTATTTCCTAAAGCCGATGAAAATACTTCGCCAAGAGCAATTGCAGTATCTTCTATTGTATGATGTTCATCTACTTCTAAATCTCCATCCACTTTTATCTTTAAATCCATTTGTCCGTGACGAGCAATTTGGTCTAACATATGATCAAAAAAATGAATTCCAGTCGAAATATCTGATTTCCCTGTTCCGTCTAAATTCAAATCGATTTTAATCTTTGTTTCATTGGTATTTCTTTCGATGGATGCAGTTCTATTTTCTAATTTCAGAAATTCATAAATTTCTTTCCAAGAAGTAGTTTTTAATGCAATTGTATCGTTTAAATCATCATTTTTTGAAATTTCATTTGCTCCCAATGCTTCATCGTTCGCAATAAAAATTCCTTTTGCTCCAAGATTTTGAGCCAATTTAACATCTGTTATTCTATCTCCGATTACAAAAGATTTTGCTAAATCGTAAACTGAATTATTGATATATTGTGTTAATAAGCCTGTATTTGGTTTTCTTGTTGGTGCATTTTCTTTGGCAAATGTTTTATCAATATATATTGCGTCAAATTTTACACCTTCATTTTCAAAAGCTTTAATTACAAAATTTTGAATAGGCCAAAATTTTTCTTCTGGATGTGCTTCTGTTCCCAAGCCATCTTGGTTTGTAACCATGATTAATTCATAATCTAATTCTTTAGCAATTTTACCTAAATAAGTAAATGCTTCTGGATAGAATTCTAGTTTTTCGAAACTATCAACTTGGTAATCTGATGGTTCTAATATCATTGTTCCATCACGATCTATAAATAGGAGTTTTTTCATTTTTATAAGTTATTATGTGTTGAAGTTTTTATGTTATTAAGTTATTTGTTTTGAATATGTTTAATATATCCTGATATCATTTTTCCTACTTCTTCACTTTTATTAATTAATATTTTATATTGTTGGCTTGTTATATAATTTAAATCTTTTGATAGTAAAAAATAATATTTCAATTCTTCCAAAGATGTATCTGAAATGTTATAAAAATGTATTTGATGAGCTTTTGTTTGTTTTTTATAACCTTCAACAATATTTGCTGGAATTGAAACTACACATCTTTTCATTTGATTGGATAAAGCAAACATTTCTTCTTTAGGAAAATTAGCAACTATTTTATAAACATCTAAAACTAATTGATGAGATTCTTTCCATAAATTTAAATCATATACTAAACCCATATTTTTTTATATTTTATTGTCATTAAGTTAATCATAAAACATAAAAAACTTTATAATTTAAGCACTTAACAACTTAAACACAGATAAAAGCTTCTCATTTTCCTCTTCTGTACCAACTGTTATTCTTAAACAATTTTTACACAAATCGTCATTTGTTCGATTGCGGATAACAATTCCTTTCTCAATTAATTCATTGTAACGTTTTGTAGCATCATCTACTTTTATTAAAATGAAATTGGCATCACTTGGATAAATTTTTTCTATAAAAGTTATTTCTTTTAAAGCTGTTTCAAGAAGTTGTTTTTGATCAATAATTGTTTGTGTAGTCAACTTTATTTTATCATAATCTTTTAAAATTTCTAATGCTTTTTGTTGAGTCAATTGATTGATGTTATATGGTGGTTTTATTTTATTCAATACAGCAATAATCTCTTGACTTGCATACAAAATACCTAAACGAATTCCTGCCAAACCAAATGCCTTAGATAAAGTTTGAATGACAATAATATTTGGATAATTTTTAATTTCTTCTATCCAAGATGGTTCTGTAGAAAAATCAATATAAGCTTCATCTATTATTACTAAACCATTGAAGCGTTTGACGATTTCTAGAATATATTCTCTTTTAATTATTTCTCCTGTTGGATTATTAGGAGAACATAGGAAAATCATTTTTGTGTATTCATTTACTTTAGAGAAAATATCTTCGATATTAGGTTGAAAATCATTCTCATTTAATAGAGATTTACGGTATTCTATTGCATTTAAATTTGCTAAAACACTGTACATTCCATACGAAGGAGAAATCGCAATAACATTATCTTGGTTTGGTTCACAAAAAGCACGAAAAATTAAGTCTAAAACCTCATCACTTCCATTTCCTAATAAAATTTGGTTTGCTGGATAGTTTTTAATTGTACTTAGTTCGTTTTTTACATTTCGCTGAAATGGATCTGGATAACGATTTAATCCTGTTTCATAAGGATTTTCATTTGCATCTAAGAATACAAAATCATTACTAATTTCTTGAAATTCATCACGAGCAGATGAATAGGCTTTCATTGCTTTTATGTTAGGACGAATGATATTATCTATATTAAATGTTTTCATTTTGTTTAGTATTCAAGTATTATGTTTTATAATTACTTTTTGCGTTAGGGATTGTAGTGGAAATCCTTTTTCTTTAGAAAAAGATTGCAACGTAAAGCCTGGCCCGAAGGGATTGCCCAAATAAAAAACATACTGCTATTTGTATAAAAGATTCTCTGCAAGCTATTCTTATTTATATTGTTATTTATCGCTAAAATGTTAGTATTTTTGCAGTATGCAAATGGATTTACTTTATAAAAATTTAGGAATTAAGGACATGAATGCAATGCAAAGATCTGCATTCAAAATGTCTGAAAATGAAAGAGATTTAGTGTTATTATCTCCTACAGGATCTGGAAAAACATTGGCTTTTTTATTTCCTGTCGTTAGAGATTTAAAACCCGACGCAAAAGGCGTACAATGTCTTATTTTGGTTCCTGCTAGAGAATTAGCATTACAAATAGAAACTGTTTTTAAATCGATGAAAACAGATTATAAAGTTTCTTGTTGCTATGGTGGACATAATACGAAAATAGAGCAAAATAATTTATTAGAAGCTCCTGCTGTGTTAATTGGAACTCCTGGTAGAATTGCATACCATTTACGTAATGAAAATTTTGATCCTTCTACTGTCAATACATTGGTTTTAGATGAGTTTGATAAAGCTTTGGAATTAGGTTTCCAAGAAGATATGAGTTTTATTGTAGAACAACTTTCTGGATTGAAACAACGTATTTTAACTTCTGCAACAGAAATGGTTGATATTCCTGCTTTTGTTGGATTGCAAGATGAAAAGATTGTTAGCTATTTAAAAAATATTGAGGTAAAACCTGATTTACAAATGAAATTGGTAAATACAATTTCTGAAGAAAAATTGGATACTTTATTCAACCTTATTTGTAAAATAGGAAATAAAAGAATGCTTATTTTCTGTAATCACCGAGATGCTGTGGATAGAATAAGTAATTTACTGCATGAAAAAGGAATTGCAAGAGAGAGTTTTCATGGTGGAATGGAGCAAGATGAACGTGAGAGAGCTTTACTGAAATTCAGAAATGATTCGGTTCGAGTGTTAATCACTACTGATTTAGCTGCTAGAGGATTAGATATTCCTGAGGTTGATTCTATTATTCACTATCAGTTGCCACCAAAAGAAGCTGCATTTATTCATAGAAATGGTAGAACTGCTCGTATGAATGCGAAAGGTTTTGTTTACTTAATCATCAGTAACGAAGAACATTTCCCGTTTGTGAAAGAAAATTTATTGGTAGAAAATTTAAACGGAACATATAAAGTTCCTGAAAGAACACCTTACCAAACCATTTACATTTCGGCAGGTAAAAAAGACAAAGTTAATAAAGTTGATATTGTTGGTTTCTTATTCAAAAAAGGAAACTTGGAAAAGAACGATGTTGGGCTAATTGAAGTAAAAGATACAACTTCTTATGTAGCTATTAACAGAAAAAAAGTACCTGAAATTTTAAAAAAATTAAATGGTCAGAAAATAAAAACGAAAAAGGTTAAAATGCAAATTGCTTATTAATTTGTAAAAAAATAGTTTATAGTTTATTCAAAAATAAATTAATAAAAAAAAGCTCCAATCAGAAGCTTTTTTTTATGATAAAATTTATGGTTTATTAAGAAATTTTAAAGTGATTAAGCAAAAAGAAAAAGCTATATTTGTTATACAAGATTCAATTGAAAATAATACATAATTTAATGTTTATTGACTTTTATGTAGCAATTGAATAAGTTTATTTCATAAAATTTATTAAAAACTTTTAAAACAAAAAATAATGTTAGCACATCACGTATTATTCTGGTTAAAAGACGATATAACTGAAGCTGAATATAAAGAATTTGAAACTGCTGTTAGAGATTTAGAAAAAATCAATTTAGCTGCATTTTTTCACGTAGGAACTCCAGCTGATATTGTAAGAGATGTTGTAGATGATACTTATTCTTTCTCTCTTTTTGGAGCATTTGAAACTATGGACGAATTCCAAGCTTATCAAAAACATCCACAACATGTTGAGTTTTTAAATGGACCAAACAAATATGCTAAGAAAGTAGTTATCTATGATGCTGACTAAATAGCAAAAACTCATAACTTTTAACAAAATAAAGAGGCTGTCTCAAAAG
>DJDD01000024.1 GCA_002430925.1 Flavobacteriales bacterium UBA5933 | reverse complement strand
TTTTGAAGATAATCAAAAATCCTTTTTTAATTTTTTGACAAGTGAATTTACTGTAGATTTATAGAAATATAGATTTCGCGTTAGGGATTGTAGTGGAAATCCTTTTACAAACCGAAGGCTGAGTTTAGTAGAAGTCTGTTTGTAAAAGATTGTAACGAAAAGCCCGCTCGAACGCCCAAAAATAGTTTAAAAATAATTTATTCTTTTTTTGAAAATGTAGATTAAAGGAAAACTTCTTAGAAACATCCAAACCCCAAAAGCAATCCATATTCCATAAATTTTAAAACCAAACAAATCGGTTAGGTATAGAGTAGGTAAGAAGCCAAAAAATGTTGCTACAATTAAGTTATTGCGTAAAAGTTTTGCATCGCCCATACCTTTGAAAAATCCATCGAAAATATACGCTAATGTATTGATAGGTTGCATGAGTAAAACCAGCCAAAAAACTGAATTGAAAATGAGTAAAACGTTTTTATCTTGGTTGAAAATAGAACCTATTTTTCCATAAAATATAAAACAAATGAGGATAAGTCCACATGCAACTAAAATAGAATATTTTGAAATATCTTTGCTTAACGCCCAAAGTTTCGGATAATTTTTTTCGCCTAATAATCGTCCTGCCATTGCATTTCCTGCACCTGCATAACCATCGATAAAAAAGGAGAAGAAAAGCCAAATGTTCATTAAAATACTTTGTGCTGCGATATAATCTTTTCCATAGTCTGTTGCATAAGAATTTGCCATAAAGAAAGCTACGTTTAAAGAAGCTGTTCTTAAAATAAAATTGAAACTTAGAGAAACATATTTTCTGAAAAAAGGATGTATATGTGAACCAGGATTGAGTGAAAAGCTAGTTTTTGTAAAGTAATAATAGAATGCCATAATAACCATGATAAACTGTGCTATAAGACTTGCATAGGCTGCCCCTTTGATATGAAAAGCTGGAATAATTCCTTCTATTCCGAAAATGAGTACATAGTCTAAAAAGATATGAATGAATGCTGCAGTTAAACTACATTTCATAGACCAAACTGTATTTTGCATTCCACGAAATGTACCAAATATTGTAAGAGAAATAAGTGTAAAAGGAAAGCCAAATGCTCTTATTCTATAATAATCTACAGCATATTGTAAAACTATTCCTTTTGCGTGATACAATCCAAACATATAATTGGCAAAAATATAGGTTGGAATAAGGATTACTAAACTAAGAAAAATATTAAAATACAGTGCTTGTGGAACGAGATATTTTACTTCTTCTAATTTTTTGGCACCAAAACTTTGTGAAACCAAAGAGGATATAGAGGTTTTGGTTTGTGCAACAATCCAAATAATACCAGATAATAGCGAACCAACTAATCCTGTAGCAGCTAATGCTTCTACAGAATGTTCTTTCACATTACCAACCATTGCAATGTCAGTTAATGTGATTAAGGATTCTGCAATTCCAGAAAAAATAGCTGGAATTGCTAATTGATTAATTTGTTTAAAAGTTATTCTATCTTTTATAGAATTCATGGAGAATTTTTATTTTTCTCTGCGTCTGTAAACAGGTTTATTTTTAAAGAGTAAACTCATCATGAATGCGGTAATCCCAACTAATGTAAAATAGCCTAGAAGTGGTAATCCTTGTATATTATACCCATTGTATTTGAACATGAAAATACAGAATAAATAACCTGCAAGAACTGTATAATAGAATAACTTTTTAAGAGAACCGTAATTAAACTTTCCACGGATAAATTCAATTAGATTAAGAAATATTAAAAAGAAATAAACGTAAAAGAATATTTCGCGTAATGGATTTATTGGAAGATCTGTAGTTCTTACATTGACCATTAAGTTGTAATTATATGTACCATTATAAATTAATAGTAATAAAATAAGAACAATGATTAGACGAGTAATTTTCATAATTAAATTTACTGAAAATATGTATTAGATTAAAACAAAAAAAAGCTATAAAAATAGCTTTTTTGTAAATTATATATTTTTAATCTCCATAGGGGATTAAAAGCTTATCCATTGATTGTATTTTTCAAAAGCTTGTTTTATTTCTGCTTCTGTACAAATAATATCATAACGACAATGACCAATTTTGTTTACTAAACTAAAATTGATAGAACTGTTTTGGTTTTTTTTGTCGTGTTTCATCCAAGCCATTAGGCTAGGGAATAATTTCATATCAATTGTGTTTAAAACATAAATAGATAAGAAACTTTCGCAAATTTCTTCTAAATCAGCTTTAGAAATTAACTCTTGTTCATAACTTAAAAATGATTCTATAATCATTCCAATAACAATAGCTTCTCCATGTAACAAAGGGAAATCTGTTTCTAGCGATTCACTTTCTATGGCATGACCAACTGTATGACCAAAATTTAATATTTTTCTTTCACCTTTTTCATAAGGATCGCTATCAACAACACTTTCTTTGATATGGATAGAATCCATGATAAAAGGAGCTAAAGATTCAGGATCATGTGTTGGTAATTGAACTAAGTTATCCCAATGATCTCTGTTTTTGATTAAACCATGTTTTAGCATTTCTGCTAATCCAGATTTTATTTGACGTTGATCTAGCGTTAATAAAAATTTAGGATCGATTAAAACCATTTCTGGTTGATTGAAAGTTCCAATCATGTTTTTCATTCCTTCTAAATCAATTCCATTTTTACCACCAGCAGAAGCATCTACCATAGATAATAATGTTGTTGGAATATTTACAAATTTAATTCCTCTTTTGAATGTAGAAGCCATAAAACCTCCCATATCAGTTAAAACACCTCCACCAACATTAATAACCAAAGAATGACGATCAGCATCTAGTTCACTTAAAGCTAACCAAAGGTTATTGACAGTTTCTATGTTTTTGTTCTCTTCTCCAGAATCAATTTCTAATATCTCATAAGCCGTAAGATTATCTAAATCGGCTAATAATAGAGGTAAACAATGTACATGCGTATTTTCATCTACTAAGAAAAAGATAGATGAAAAAGTATTCTTTGCAAGGTAATCGTCTAAAATATAAGCGATTGAACCAAAATGGATCGGAGCTGATTTCAAAATTCCAAAAAAATTATAAATGACTACAAAACTACGTAGACCTTTTGGTTCCGACCAAATAAATTGATAGTTTTATTTGCATGTTTTTTTTTATCAATTTATTTGATCGAAACTTTTAAAAGCTATCTTGTAGTAAATGATTTGTTTAGTAAACAAGATTTAATCCGATACCAAATTTCATATCACTATCGTAATGTGTTCTTAGTTGTAGGTTTCTGTTAACAATGTAGCTAAGTTCCCCCATATATTCTTTATCCGTATTCCACATAAAACCTGCACGAATACGTTTTGAAATAGGAATATCTTCTCGACCGACTTGTAAACGAACTTTTCCGTTATGATAAATTTCTGTTTGGAAATCGACTAACATCGGTAATCTATACACAAAACCAGCACTGAATAAACCTCTGTTACGATTTGTATCTTGACCAAATATATTTTTTTCTTTAGCGTGTTCTAATGATTTATACTTATTCAAATCAAATCCAACGAAAACTTGAAACCATTGGTTTTGATCTATAAAACGACCTAAATGAGTTTCAACTTCAATTCCATCTTGAGGTTTATATCCAATATTCCATTCAGAAGAAAGAACCCAACGTGCATTTTGTACCATAATTTGTCCATCTAAACCATTTGAAGCAAAATCATTTTGAGCAAAAAGATGTTTCATATTACTGTCCATTTGCAGCATTTTATATGCATGTTCTTTATGGTGTAAATAAGGATTCTTGTAATCACCAACTTCAAAAACACGATTCATTCCTGCCATCATATGGTATAAAATATGACAATGAAAAAACCAGTCACCTTCTGTATTTGCTTGAAATTCGATAACATCAGTTTCCATTGGCATAATATCCAATACATTTTTTAATGGAGAATATTCTCCATTTTTATTAAGAACTCGGAAATCAAAACCATGTAAATGCATAGGATGACGCATCATGGAATTGTTGTACAATGTAATGCGAAGAATTTCTCCTTTTTTTACAGGAATTTTATCTGCTTCAGATAAAACTTTATTGTTCATACTCCAAACATAACGATTCATGTTACCAGTTAACTCGAAACGCAATTCTTTTACAGGTGCATTTTTTGGTAATTCTGTGTTATGTGGAGCACGAAGCATTCCGTAGTTTAATGTCGTGATATTAGGCAATTCAGTATTTTCATCTGAATCATTCATTCCCTTCATATCCTTCATTTTAGTTGAAGATTTTTTGGATTTCTTTTTTGCTTCACCAGTAATTTCAGGATACATTACTCTGTTCATATCCATTTGCTGTAAGCTCATTTTCATGCCCATGTCGTTCATAGAACCATTCATCTTCATCATATCATTCATCATCTTCATTCCCTCGAAATATTTTAATCTTCCAAGTGGTTCAAGCAATTGTTTTTTACCTTCTCCAATGAATAATGAAGTAGATGCTATCCTATCTTCCGATGTTGCTTGTAATTCATAAGACAAACCACCTTCAGGAACAGTAACAATAACATCATAAGTTTCAGAAACACCAATAATTAATCGATCCACTTCAACTGGTTCTACGTCTTGTCCGTCATTTGCAACAACAGTCATTTTTCCTCCACCATAACGTAACCAAAAGTAAGTTGAGTTAGAACCGTTAGAAATTCTCAAACGAACTTTATCTCCAGCTTTAAATTGTTTTAATTGACTTTCATTATGTCCGTTGATAGCAAATTTTTCATAATAAACATCACTCACATCCATTGCTAACATACGTTTCCATTCGTTAACGATTTTAGTTTTAAAATGACCTTCTCTTATTGCTTCAGCATAACTTTGTGTAGAACCTTTTTTTATTGCAAACCAATCGTTCGCATTCTGTAGCATACGTTGTACATTCTGTGGATTAAGGTCAGTCCAGTCAGATAGAATCACAGGAACTTCGGGTAAATCATCAATTCCTTTTCTGAAAGTAGGGTCGTCTTTTCTTTTCTTCAAGATAAGAGAACCATACATACCAACTTGCTCTTGGTAACCAGAATGACTATGGTACCAATGTGTTCCGTTTTGTATAATAGGGAACGTATACGTATAGGTTTCGCCAACTTCTATTGGCATTTGTGTTAACCAAGGAACACCATCTTCTTTGTTTGGTAACCATATCCCATGCCAATGCAGAGAAGTAGATTCTTTTTTTAATTCGTTATGTACGCGAATTACAGCAGTATCTCCTTCTGTAAACTCTAATGTTGGCATCGGAATTTGACCATTTACAGCAATTGCTTTCTTTGGTTTCCCTGAATAGTTTACAATCGTATCACGAACATACAAATCATATTCGACTTTTTTTTGTGCATTTACATGCATTGATAAAAGGATAAGATAAATAAATCCGAATATTTTGTATATATTTTTCATGTATTCTTAGTTTTTTATTTTTTCTACTGTACTTCCACACGTTAACATTTGGTTTCCATAAAAAGGATTTTTAATTGCATCATCTTTGCTCAACCAATTTGCACCACCATTAAACATAGGACAATGTTGGTAATAAACAACATAACTTAGTTTAGAAACTTTTGCCAATTTGTACATAGAGTCAGATAAAGAAGCAAATAATTTACGTTGTTTATCAATATCTTTTTCTTGTGCTATTTTTTTAGAAGTCGATTCAATAGAACCTAAAATATCCATCCAAACCATATGTGCCTGATGCTCTATTTTTCCCATATCAACAGCCGATACATTTTTTTGGAAAGCGGTAATTTGACTAGTAACTTTGGCAGAATTTCCAGAGATAAAGGCATTTTTCAAATTAAAATAAGCATCAAAAACAGGGCTTAATTCATTTTGTTTTTGGTCAGCTTCTGTTGTTGCCATAGTTTCATGATTCATTGTTGTATCATTCATTGTAGGCATTTCTTTATCTCTCTTGTATTGGCAATCTTTTGGTAAGTTTGCATAAGCTTCATCAGGAGCCATATATTCATCATTATCAAAACCAGCAAAAGCAACTTTTTTCAGTACTTCACTTGCTGAGGTTTTCTCTTTGTTGTAAGAAATTGTAGCAACATGACTTTCTGTATCATAATCTACAACAGCAATCTTTTTTTGATTTCCAGCTTTTTCAATCCTATTTTTTGCAAGAGTGCAATCTCCCTTTATATGAAAAGTTTTTGTTTCCTGATTTTTTATTTGTGCATTCAGTCCAAATACAAAAAGATTTGTACAAAGTAATAAGCTATATTTTTTCATGACATATTATATTTTATCAATAGATTTTCTATTATGTTTATTTAATTGTTTGAATACTGATGGTGTTAAACCAGTTATTTTTTTGAACTGAGCACTAAGATGAGCAACACTAGAATAATTCAACTGAAAAGCAATTTCACTCAATGACAGTTCATCATAAACCATCAATTCCTTTACTTTTTCTATTTTCTGATGTATAAAATATTTCTCAATCGTTTGTCCTTCCATTTCAGAAAATAAGTTCGAAATATATTTATAATCCAAATTCGTTTTTTCACTCAAATAGTCAGACAAATTTACTTTTAATTCACCATTTTCTTGATGAACCAATTGTATAATCAATGTCTTAACATGTTCTATTAATTTACTTCTTTTATTGTCTATCAGTTCAAAACCAACTTCTTCCAGTTCATTTTTTATCAAATTCAATTGTTCTTCATCAATTGGATTTGTAAGTTCAACTTCACCAAGCTCTATATGATTTGTTTCAATATTATTCATTTTCATAATACGACCAACAACTATTTTGCATCGGTAGCAAACCATATTTTTTATAAATAATTTATTTATATTTTCCATTCGGAACCATTTTTTAGCAAGTTGAAACTAATTTACAATTTATCTCTTACAAATTTCCGATACTTATCAATTATAAAACTTATACAATTATTCGAATGATATATATAATTTACAGATTTATTTTTTTTTAGGGCAAAACCTTCGGTCCGCGCTTTCTGTTGCAATCTTTTTCTAAGGAAAAAGGATTTCCACTACAATCGCTTTTGCAAATACGTTTTTGTAGTAATTGTGTTTTTCATTTCAACATAGCAAAGTCTTTTGTATTTTTGTAGTAAGCAATAAAAAAATGACGCAAGGACCAATTGGTATTTTTGATTCAGGATATGGAGGATTGACTGTTTTTAAAGAAATACAAAAAAAATTACCACAATACGACTACATATATTTAGGAGATAACGCACGTGTTCCTTACGGAACCCGCTCTTTTGAAACAGTATATGAATACACAAAAGAATGTGTATATAAATTATTCGATTTGGGATGTAATTTGGTTATTCTTGCTTGTAATACAGCTTCAGCAAAGGCATTGCGAACAATACAACAAAATGATTTACCAGAAGGGAAAAAAGTATTGGGAGTTATTCGTCCAACAACAGAATCTATCAATGATTATACAAAAAATAACAATGTTGGAATCTTGGCAACACAAGGAACAGTTTTGTCTGAATCGTATAAAATAGAAATCAACAAATTTTTTCCAAACATCAATGTTTTTCAACATGCTTGTCCACTTTGGGTTCCTTTGGTAGAAAACAATGAAATTACAAGTAGAGCAGCACATGATATTGTAGAAAAAGATATACAACGATTATTTGCTCAATCAGCAGCTATTGATACTATTGTATTGGCTTGTACTCATTATCCATTGCTATTGCCAGTTATAAAAAAATATATTCCCTCTCATGTTACGGTTTTATCACAAGGGCAATTGGTAGCAAATAAATTAGAAGATTATTTGGTTCGTCATCCAGAAGTAGAATCAAAATGTTCTACGAATACCTCACTTACTTTTTATACAACAGACGATGCAAAAAGTTTCGAAGAAAATACATCTATTTTCTATGGTCAACAGGTGAAAGCTTCACATATAGAAGTTTAGATTTGTTTTTAAAAAGAATTAAATATGTTACTTATTTTTATACTATATATATTATATATACTATATAAATTATCAATTTCATGGGATAAAGAACTTGAACTTAGAAAAACGAAGATTTATTCAATATTACAAAAAAAATATAATGGAGTTTTAACTGATGATAGAGAATGTTTAATTGGTTATAAAGATGATGATAAAATATTATTCAAATTTTATTTTTCTAATTACCCTAATTATAAATTATCATCTCCTATAAATCAATTGGATATTTATTTTAATATTTCAAAATATAGTGAGGATGAACAGAAAAAAATTAAAATTAGATTTAATGTTGAAAAGATTAATGAAGAATATTGGATAGTAAGTGATTATTTAACTAATAAAAGACATGAATTTTATTTATTTGTTAAACCGATAAAAATTTTGATAAATAATTCCAAACAAAATATAGAAAGTATAAAATTTAAAGTTGAATGCTATCTAAATAATATGGATAAATAATTTTATAAAAATTTCTTTTAGTTTGATTTTGAATTTTAAATATTCAGTTTGTTAAAATTTCATCAGAATATTGTTGGCAAAATTTCCAATTTTTTGATTTCATACGATTATGTGGTTGTCATTTTTACTAACTTATTTATATCCGTAAAATATAGGGTACTTTTTTGAATGTTTTTTTCAGAAACATTTAGCGTTAGGGATTGTAGTGGAAATCCTTTTCTGATTGGATTCATTTCGAGAGTTTCAATGACCAAATCGAAAAGTAATGATCAATTAGAAAAGATTGCAACGAAAAGCCCGACCGTAAGGGAACGCCCCAGAAATTAAAAAAATATAATAAATTAGTCATCACTTTTCAGTGCTACTATATATTTATCTATGAATAAATCTTTTTCTTTTGATTTGTATTGTTGGATATATCTTGGATGTTCTAAAGCTGTAATTTTATCGAAGAAGTTAGTTTCTTTGTTTATCTTTTTTATAAATTCTGCATTCTTTTTTCCTAATACGAAAACATGAGAACAATCGATATTAAAATTGATTTGTTGTTTTAGGCTTTCTATCATAAATGGTTTTACATCCTCAAATAATTGTTTATCGTCATAATAATTCGCATTGATGAAACCATTTTTGGTTTCTTTTGTAATCGCAAGAGGAAAAGGAGAATTAATGTAAACATCATTATAAAATTCTTTTACTCCGCCGTATTCCTTAATCATATCATAAATAAAAACAGAAGATAATTCGTGCGTATAAGCAGATTTCATGGAAATATGACATTCACTTTGTAATCGTTTGGTATCGGTAAATGGTACGCCAGTTACACCAGCACCGTGACGACTTGGATTGATACCAATTAGAAATTTTCTTGGTTTGGTATCATTGTAAAATTTATGGTAGAATTCTTCCATCACTTGTATTGTTTCTGGATTATCTAAATAAGGATTTAGTACATGAAAACCTTTGGGAAGATTTCCTTTGTATTCTAAATTTTTATTGAAGTTTATAATTTGGTCAGCGATTGTCATTTTATGTAATTATTGAATACAATTTAATAAAAAAATCGTCTCAACTGAAAGTCGAGACGATTGTAAAATATATTTTTGAGGATGTTATTACATCATTCCTGGCATTCCACCACCCATTGGAGGCATAGCAGGTTCGTCAGATTTGATTTCTGTAACAACAGCTTCTGTAGTAATTAACATACCAGCAACAGATGCAGCATTTTCTAAAGCAACACGAGCAACTTTAGTAGGGTCAATAACACCAGCTTCGATCATGTTTACATATTCGTCAGTTTTTGCGTTGTAACCGAAGTCTCCTTGTCCTTCTTTTACTTTTGCAACAACTACAGAACCTTCACCACCTGCATTGTGTACAATTTGGCGTAATGGTTCTTCAATCGCACGTTTAACGATTTTAACACCTGTGATTTCATCTACATGGCTAGTTTCAACTTCTGCTAAAGTAGCTAGAGCTCTTACAAAAGCAACACCACCACCAGCAACGATACCTTCTTCTACAGCAGCACGAGTTGCATGTAAAGCATCATCAACACGATCTTTGATTTCTTTCATTTCTACTTCAGAAGCAGCACCAACGTATAATACAGCAACACCACCAGCTAATTTAGCTAAACGTTCTTGTAATTTTTCGCGGTCATAATCAGAAGTTGTTGTTTCGATTTGAGCTTTAATTTGGTTTACACGACCTTTAATTTGCTCAGCATCTCCAGCTCCGTTTACAATAGTTGTATTGTCTTTGTCAATAACAACTCTTTCTGCTGTACCTAACATTTCTAAAGTAGCAGTTTCTAAAGTGATTCCTTGTTCTTCAGAAATAACTGTACCACCTGTTAAGATAGCGATATCTTGTAACATTGCTTTACGACGGTCACCAAATCCTGGAGCTTTAACAGCAGCGATTTTTAATGAACCTCTTAAACGGTTTACAACTAAAGTAGCTAAAGCTTGTCCTTCAACTTCTTCAGAAATAATTAAGAATGGACGACCTGATTGAGCAACAGGCTCTAATAAAGGTAATATTTCTTGTAAGTTAGATATTTTTTTCTCACATAATAAGATGTAAGGATTTTCTAACTCAGCAATCATTTTATCTGTGTTTGTAACAAAGTATGGAGATTGGAATCCACGGTCGAATTGCATACCTTCTACTACGTCAACATAAGTTTCAGTTCCTTTTGCTTCTTCAACTGTAATAACTCCTTCTTTACCTACTTTAGAGAAAGCTTCAGCAATTAAAGTTCCGATTGTTTCATCATTGTTTGCAGAGATAGAAGCAACTTGTTTAATTTTTTCTGAAGAATCACCAACTTCTTGAGATTGCTCTTTTAAGTTTGCAACAACAGCAGCAACAGCTTTGTCGATACCACGTTTTAAATCCATTGGATTTGCACCAGCAGCAACATTCTTTAATCCCTCGCGAACGATAGCTTGAGCTAATACTGTAGCAGTTGTTGTACCATCACCAGCAACATCATTTGTTTTAGAAGCAACTTCTTTTACCATTTGTGCTCCTAAGTTTTCGATAGGATCTTCTAATTCAATTTCTTTTGCAACAGAAACACCATCTTTAGTAACATGTGGAGCTCCGAAAGATTTTTCTAAAACTACGTTACGACCTTTTGGTCCTAAAGTTACTTTTACTGCATTTGCTAATGCATCAACACCTCTTTTTAAAGCGTCTCTTGATTCTATATCGAATTTTATATTTTTTGCCATTTTTTTTATGTTTTTAATTATATTTTACAAAGTACAAGTACTTGTTTTATATTTAATTTGTTTAAAAATCTATTTATTAAATTTTTATAGATTTAGATGATTGCTAAAATATCAGCTTCACGCATGATTAAGTAATCCTTTCCTTCTAATTTTAATTCTGTTCCAGAATATTTACCATAAAGAACTTTATTGCCAATAGCAACTGTTAATGGTTCATCTTTTTTTCCATTTCCTACAGCTACTACAATTCCTTCTTGTGGTTTTTCTTTTGCTGAATCTGGGATAATAATTCCTGATGCAGTTTTAGTTTCTGCTGGAGCTGGTTCAATAACAACTCTGTCTGCTAACGGTTTAATGTTTAATTGTGACATATCTGTATTTTTTTATTTTAAAATTATACCAAATAAAATTACTAAAAACATGCCAATAGCAAAATTCTGCCATTTTTAAAAGGTTAATTAATTGATATAAATAAAAAAATGCCAAGCTGTCATATATAAGCTTGGCATAATTTGGTTGTATTTTTTTAAATTACTTTTTAATAATTATTTTCTCTGTGGTTACTTCTCCATCAAAAATTACGGTAACAATATAAACTCCATTTGTAAGATTTGATAAATTTATAGTTTGAAATTTATCAGTAGTTAATTGTTTAGAATATACTACTTGTCCTAATATATTTACAATAGAAATTTCACCTTGTATAAAATCTTCAGAATATGAGATATTGATTATTCCATTTGATGGATTAGGATATATACTAATATAATAACCATCTCCATTTTGATCCCATGAAGATAATGACGATTCAATTGTAAAATTACTTGAATTAACAGCTAAAAAAACATTATCAATAGCTTTTATCATAATTCTTGCTTCTTCAGTATTTTCAATTGTATCTGGAACGGTAAAGCTATATGATCCGTTGTTTGGTACAGATTCAGCAAGAACTGTATCAAAACTTTTTCCACCATTTGTAGATAAAAGTATTTTTACATTTTTTGTATTAATACCGTTTGTGGTTGTTCCCGCAACATCCCACGTGATTTTCTTTGTAGATTTTTTATTCCATTTTTCATTTGTAGTTTGTGAAGTAACTTGAAAAGGACCAACATTTGCAAAAGAAACTTTTACATTTTTTCTTGCCGTTAAACCAACATTACTATTATTATCTCTTACTGTAACTGAGAAATTCATTGTTCTTGTATTATTTGGAATAACCTCCCAATTATTCTTATCATAATCAGTAACAGTAGAATAATAGTAATTTGTGTCATAAATAAGTTGATTATTTATTATTTTTTCTAATTTAGGAAAATATCTTATTCCTTCTGTTGTTGGAGAAAATGATCTGAAATTTGGACCTTGTGTATTAGAAGAAATAGGAGGTGTTACATTCGAAACTTCTGCATCCATTTGTTCCCATGTATAGGTTACTGCATCATTATTACTATCAGTAGCTGAAACTTCTAATGCAAATGCGGTACTATTTGGAATAGTATATGTGCTAGATAAATTAGTATTTATTACTGGAGCACTGTTTGTTGTAGAAATACTTTGTCCACATGAAATACTATTTAATGTAGAATGAATCTCTTCAATACTTTTAGTATGGTAATAAGCATCACTATGTTGTTGTAAATTTGGAGGACAAATACCTGTATAGGCCATTATTGTAGATCCACTTCCTGGTTCTACATCTGCTGTACTACTTCTATTACAATTGTTGTTGTGAGTATGATTAGCACCAAATTGATGCCCCATTTCGTGTGCAGTATAGTCAATATCAAATGCATCTCCTACTGGAGCTACTGTTCCAGTTACTCCACCAGCTTTATAATTATCATAACATACTGCAGGTGTATAGGCTAAACCATTAGAATTTCTATCATCATCAACTTGGAAAAATAAATGTCCAATATCATAATTACTAGCTCCAATAGTATTATTTGTAAGGATAATATTTTCTTCTAACATTTCTCCAGAATCTGAAGTGTCAAATGTATCACCAGTTAATAAGAATAAAGAGTCTGTATTAGAAATTAATTCTAGAAAAATACCAACATCATTCTTTAAAACACCGTTTATCCTTGTCATAGATACATTTACGGCAGCTAAAATTGCAGCTTTTTTTTCTTCTGTAGTTCCAGATTCTAAACCAGCTTGTTCTATTATATAATTTGAATATTCTTTTGTAGTAGTAATAGCTAATCTAAATTTTTTAAGACTTCCATCATTTGCTTTACTAGAAATAGCTTTAGACTCTTTCAAGTTTAAATTTTCTAAGCCTAATCCAGATTCATTTTCATCAAAACTACATTTGAATTTTGTTTCATCTGTTGTTAAATTACTTTTATCGTAGATAATATATCTGGATTTATCTTGTGTATAAGCATCAATTAAAATATTTTTTGAACCATCATTTATAGAACCATATAAACCAAATTCAGGAGAAATACTGAAATTTATTCTTTGGTTTTGGTTATTAACATCATAACCTGTGTATGATTTTATATTAGGATATTTAGCTTGTAACTCTGGCGAAAAGTTAGATGTTTCTATAATTTTGTAGGTCGTAAAGCTCCCTTTATCATTTGGAAACTTTAAAAGGACAGATGAACTTTTAGCTTCTCCTAAATAATTAACTAGTCGATCATATTCTAAATCTAATTTTAAAGATTTAGTTGGAGTGTGTAATCTCGATTTTACTTCACTAGATACTTGTTTTGAATTTTTAGAAGAAATTGTATTCCAAAAATTTTGTTGTCCAAATGAGTAATTTATTCCAATAATAAAAAAGGCAGAGGTGATAGAAATTATTCTTTTCATACTTTATTTAGCTGTTTTAATTATAATTTTTTCAATTCCCTTAGGAATAGAAATCATTAATAGGTTGGTCGAATTATCGTTTAAGTTATAATTTTTTATTTTAGATAA
>DJDD01000025.1 GCA_002430925.1 Flavobacteriales bacterium UBA5933 | reverse complement strand
TTGTAGTGGAAATCCTTTTCTAATTGTATGCATTTCAACTTGGTCATTGAGGTTCTCGAAATGCAATCACCAATTAGAAAAGATTGAAATGGAAAGCCCGGCACGAAGTGATTGCCCAAAAAAATGTTCTAATATAAAATTCCCAATTCTTTCCATATTCGTCTTGTTACTTTGTTGCATGAAAAAGATGAATAGAGGATTTTTTTATTTCCTGTTTCTATTATTTTTTGTTTCTGGTATAACATTACAAGCACAAAATAAACAATTGCCAAAAGTACATCATGCAGAGCCATTGTATTTGGATTTGGTAAGAGATTTGGGAGCAAGAAAAGGTGAAAAGGAATTGAATGTTGGAATGGAGTTTTCTAAAAATAATAACTACAACGAGTTTACTTATTTAACGGAATATGAATTTGCACCAGTTGATAGATTGGGGCTAGAGGTTGAAGCTGATTTTTCTTTTTATAATAATAGAAAAAACGAGGCTAAGAAAATGAATCATGAATTGGAAGCACTTCGTTTTTCATCTCAGTATTCTTTTTATGTTTCAGAAAAATCACAAACAACTTTGGCTGTAGGTTATTCTCAGATATTAGATTTTAATGATTTTAAAAATTTTAACGATAAACAAATAGTCGTCGGGACTAATTATAATCCTTTTTTTATCGCTGCTAAACGTTGGGGGAATAATTGGCATACTTTACTGTTCTTTTCTCCTATTTTGGAAGAATCTTTTGAACATGATGAATGGGGAATGCGTTGGGAGTTTAATTCTTCTATTTATTACAATCTGCCAGGAACGGGACATTATGTTGGGTTGGAGTTTAATGAGGCTTTGGAACATGATGAGTTTTCTATGGTGATACATCCAGAAGTAAAATTGAAAGTGAACGAACAGCTAGCTGTTGGTTTGGTGAATGGCTTTTCTGTGAATCATCATTCAGAAAATTTTAGTTTGTTTGGTCGTCTAATTTATGAATTGTAATAGTTTTTGGAAAAAATGAAAGAGTTAAAATATATAGTATTCTTATTGGTATTGTCGTTGAATGTAAATGCACAATTAAGCCCTCCAGGATTGGGAAAAGCAGATGTTGTGCAATGGTCTGCATTGGGTGTTAGGCAAGATATAAATGATAAATGGCAATCTATGACATATACTGGTTGGGGAAGTAAAAGTGTAGATGGAAAATATAATCCTTTGTCTAAAAATGCGATTTGGGTGTTGAACCAAGAGTTTTATAAGAAGATAAATAAAAATTGGAAATATTCTTTTGCATTAAGTTATAGAAGACAAAATGAATATGACACAAATGATTTTGGTGAAGAAATAAAAGAGGTGACACAAGAATTTAGAGTGTATGGACGAATAAATTATGAGTTAAAATTAGATAAATGGAAAATTTCTCCTACACTAAGACAAGATATACGTAGATTTTATACAAAAGATTTTAAGAATAGTGAGGAAGATTGGCAATTTAGAAGTCGATTTAAATTACAAGTTACCTATAATTTAGATGAAGATGAAAGACATAAACTGATAGGTGGTGCAGAGAGTTTATTTGCAACAGCACATGATTCTAAAGATGATGAATGGTCGGACTTTAAGTATAAAGAAAGTCGATTTACGTTTTACTATTCATATTCGCCACAGAATATTCCAGCTCAGTTTAATATAGGCTATATGAATAACTTAATTGGAGATAGCCATCCTTATGGTGTAAATTATGTTGCATTTGATATTATACTAACAAACTTATTTTAAACTAATAGTTTATACACGAGATTATAATTTTTCATGTTGTTACTCTTAGCTTCTTTAAAAGTAGATGAAATATATTTTAAGAGTTATCTAAATGATAAAGCGGTTTTAAACTTTATATCTATTTTTTGGGCAATTGCTTCGCACCGTGCTTTTACGCTATATCTTTTTAGATTGGTCATTAAGCGGACTCGAAATGCAATGACCAATCTAAAAAGGATGTCGCTTCAATCACTATTGCAAAATAAAAGACTAAAAATCAATGATTAGAAATTATAAAAAAATAGTTTAAATAACACTTCGTTATAAAAATTTAAACAACTTATTTTAATTAAAAAATCCAGATAATTTTATTATCTGGATTTTTTTTATAGCATTTCAAAAGATTCTAAAGTTCCGTCTTCGTTGAATCTAATTTCATATTCATAACGTTCATTAGAAATTCTTGTAGGATACCAATTTATTTTATTGTTATAATACTGAGCATCAATTGTTATATCAGAGGCTTTACTATTAATTTCTTTTTGTTTTTCTAGTAAGGCATTATAGACATTTGAAACATTACGAAAAGGAATTCGATTCAGATTAATCACATTACTTTGTACATCATCATTTTTAGATAATCGAATAGGAGATGGTTCTCCCCATTTACCATTTTCATATTTGTATTCATCAACAAATAAAGGATTATCAGGATTTTGTAATTTCAGAATGATTCTATAGTTAGTATAAAAGTAAATGCTTTTATAAATAAAGATAGATTTACCTTTAAATTCTGGTAAATTTTTCAGAGAATTTTCAGCTTGATTAAGAACTTCTAAATTATTGAAAAAAGGTATTTCTTTTTCTTCATTATTAGTAGAAAGTGAATCGATACTTTCTATCGATGATTTTTTTTCTGTTAGCGTATCTGTTATCGTATTCTTGAATTGTTTACAAGAATTGAAAATACTTATTACCGAACAAGAGAATAAAAATATGTAAGTGAACTTTTTCATGAGATTAGATTTCATTTAAATCATCTGTAAATGCAACGTTTTGATGATTGTTTGTTGAATAAAATATTTCTTTTTCCTTTTGATGTATATTTACTAAATCAGTTAGTAAAACAATTTTTTTGATTGTTGCATGTTGTTTTTTTCCTAACGAGTCGGTATATTCCAATTCAAATTTTACTTGTGGTTGGTTGTTAATATATGTTCCGGTTTGTTCTGCACTTAAAATTTTAGCAAATGTTTTCTCTCCTTTAAATTTTAATTCTAACGATTCTTTATTTCTAAAAGAATTTTTTCCCATTAGTTTTACAAAGACTAACCAAAAAATAAAGCATATAAAAAATATAACAAGAGGAGAAATAATTAACGGATGATCAAAACTTAAAAATCTCCATCCAAAACCATGATTTTCTAATTGATAACTAAATGCATAATAATATATAACTACAAGTAAAGCTATAAACCATATAAAATACAGTTTATAATTTACTTTACTTTTTATTCCATCTAAAATTATATATGGCATTTTAGAGAAAGATTCGTCAACTAGGATAGAAATCAAATTTCCTTCTTCAAAACGATTCTCGTTGGGACGAGAATCATTAATCTCCATTGAATGCCAAATTTTTTGTTGATTAAAATTATCTAATTCTAGGATTACTTTTTTATGGATAAAGTTTTTTGTTTTTAAAGGAGTCGATTTAGATTCGATGATTTTCGCCTGAATTTTTTTTCCTGATTTTAAAATTGAGGCAATATTCTTTTGTGTTTGAAAAGAATATTTATAAATCATATAAAAAGCTATACAGAAAACAGATGTCCAAAGAAAAATACTAAGTCCCAGATAAGCTAAAGCTTTTTTACCATCAACAAGCTCGAGATGATCGTATGGTGTTGTATTGTAATAAATAATTGCAGGATGTGCAAAAATGAAATACAAAATAAATACTATCCAAAAATATCCAAAAAACTTTCCCATAACGAATAAACTATTCAGCTCCTTTTAATGAGATAGCAACACCAGAATATTTATCATGATCAGATCCTATATAACTAAGATCGTATCTATCATTACTAGTGTTATTTTCGTCTGCTAACTTATCTTTTAATAAAGAATAATTAATTTTTTCTACTTTAGGATTCCAATCATTTTCAGAAACAGGTTTAATAGACTCGATATCTTCCATTTTAAACAACGCTTTATCGTTCACAACGTTTATAGATCTTTTCATAAAAATAGTATCACCTTCTATTTTTTCTATTTTTACCCAACCTTGTGGTAAACCATTGATGCTATTTCCTTCCGCATCAGTAAAAAATGTAGCGCCATATAATTGTCCAGCTTTTAGATTATGTAGAGCAGTATTTAATTTTTCGTTTTGATCACTGTAAGCTTTAGATTCTATTTTTCGATTAATCCCAAATACAATTGCAGCAATTAATGTAAGAGTCGCTATAATTAAGTAACCTTTCCATAATCTGAAATACGGTATTTTACAGGTCTTTTTTAGTTGTTTAACTTCCTCTTTTATTTCTGGAGAATATTTTCTTGCGTGAATTAATTCACCTTTGTTATTGTATAATCGAGATAGCTTAACTAAACCACCTCCCATAGAAAGACCTAAAAATTTTGTTGCAGGAGTTATAATGTATAATTCAAAATTTTGTTCTTCGGTATCATTTTTTAATTTACCTGTTATAAATTTTTGAGCTAATGGTAATTCATAGCGTGTATAAAAAAAGATCATAAATGTTTAGTTTAATATTTTTAATTGTTTTTTTAGTTTTTTCCTGTGTTTGACCAAATGTAAAATAGTATTCCACACATAATTAAATGAAATAGAGGTAGCAATGCAATGAGTAATTTATTAGAAGGATTAAATTTCCAACTAATTAATATACTAATTGGATAAAGAGTAGATAGAATTATAAAAATATAACTAATAATAGTATTAAACATTGTTGTATTTGCAGAACGTTCTCCTGCAAAAGACATAACATTTGCAAGTAATACAAATGGATAAATAACAAGAGGGATAAATCCTACTATCGTTATAATTTTAATTAGCATATTGTTAATAATAATCACTTGTCGATTGCTAAAATAAAATGTTTTATTAGTAGATAAAAATTACAACAAGGCTTTCTTTTGATTTTAACACTTCACTAAACCTAAAAAGATAAAATATTTCATCTTGTTTTTTAACTAATTATAAAATATTTAAAAGGTTATAAATCATTGTTTTTATGGTTTATTTCTATTTATCAAAATAGGCTTTGAAATCCATTTAATATATAATTAGTATCTTTGTACCGTCAAAAGAAGTTGATGCGTTATTTTTTACGCTTTTTTATATCAAAATTTTAAATTGATATAAAATTCAAGTTATTCGATATAATTACTTGTATATTATCATTAAGATAATTTAATTTCTGATCTATTTAAAAGAATTTTTTTTCTTTTTTACACGATAAACTCTTGGTCGAATAAGAGTATAAACTATGAAATAATATTTAATAAGACACAAGGCATTGTTCGCAATGTTATTGTAATGTAATTTATTGTGTTTTAAGAAAGTGCATTTTATTAATAATTGCGTATGTAACGTTTTGTATATCAATATTTTTTATGACAATTTGTTTAACCAAAACTCTGAAAATGGATAGAAAAGAGAGCCAAAGGAAAGTAAAACTAAAAGTCGAGGATTTAACAATAGTTTTCGGAAAACAAAAGGAAAAAGCTTTAGAATTATTAGATAAAGGTTTTTCTAAAAAAGAAATTCTTGAGCAAACTGGCTGTACAGTAGGTATTAATAAAGCTAGTTTTGAAATATACGAAGGAGAATTCTTTGTAATTATGGGATTATCTGGTAGTGGAAAGTCTACTTTACTACGTTGTCTTAATAGATTAAATGAACCTACATCGGGAAAAGTATTCATCAATGATGATGATATAACAGTTAAAAACAATAAACAATTATTGGATGTAAGAAGAACAGAAATGAGTATGGTTTTTCAAAAATTTGGATTATTACCACATCATACTGTTTTAAGTAATGCGGCCTTCGGCTTAGAAATTAGAGGAGAAGATAAAACTTCACGAGAAGAAAAAGCACAAAAAGCATTAGATATTGTTGGATTGAATGGTTTTGAAAACCAATTTCCTTCTCAATTATCTGGAGGAATGCAACAAAGAGTAGGTTTAGCCAGAGCATTAGCCAATGATCCAGAAGTATTATTGATGGATGAAGCATTTTCTGCTTTAGATCCTTTAATAAAAACTGAAATGCAAGATCAGTTACTCGACTTGCAAGATTCACTACAAAAAACAATCGTTTTTATTACACATGACTTAGATGAAGCCATAAAAATTGGTGATAGAATCGTAATTATGAAAGATGGAGTAATAGAACAAATAGGAACAGCAGAAGATATTTTAACGAATCCTAAAAGTGATTATGTAAAAGCCTTTGTAGAAAAAGTTGATCGAAAAACTATTATTACTGCAGGTTCTTTGATGCATGAAAAACCAACCGTTGTACGATTTAGAAAAGATGGTCCAGAAGGAGCATTGAGAAAAATGCGCTCTACAAGTTTAGATATATTACCTGTTGTAGATATTCATAATAAATTCTTAGGATTAGTTTCGTTGGCAGATGTTGTTCGAATTGCAAAATTAAAAGAGCCAACTGTAGAATCTATTATCAATGATAATGTCCCATCAGTATTTAGTGATACTACAGTAGAAGAAATGTTACCTCTTATTTCTGGGAATAAAGCAACAATTGCAGTGATAGATGATCAAAACAAATTATTGGGAGTTGTATCTCAAACTTCACTGATCATTGAAGCTACAAAATTTAACGAAGAAGAAATCATAGAATTAAAAGAAATAGCAAACAATCAATAAAATGAATAAAACAATCAATATAGGTCAATACGTAGAAATTGCTATTAATTGGCTAACAGAAAATGCAAAACCTTTATTTGATGTAATAAAAAACATTGGAAATTCCTCTATTATGGGAATTGAATGGGGATTATTAGCTGTTCCATTTTATGTGGTAATTTTATTATTTGCTTTATTAGCTTTATGGAAGTCTGGTAAAGGAGTTGCAATAATGACAATCGCAGGATTTACATTAATTTATTTAATGGGGTTTTGGAAAGAAACAATGGAAACACTTGCTCTAATAGTTGTATCAACTATAACAGCTCTTATTTTATCGATTCCTTTAGGTATTTGGGCAGCAAAAAGTAAATTGGCAGAGAAAATAATTCGTCCATTATTGGATTTAATGCAAACTATGCCTGCTTTTGTATACTTAATTCCTGCAGTATTATTTTTTAGTATAGGAAAAGTTCCTGGTGCTTTTGCAACAATTATTTTTGCAATGCCACCAGCTGTTCGTCTAACTACTTTAGGAATAGAATCTGTTCCAAAAGATATTGTTGAAGCAGCACGTTCTTTTGGTGCAACTAATCGACAAATACTATTTAAGGTAGAACTACCTTTAGCAGCTAAAACTATATTAACAGGTGTTAATCAAACCATATTACTTTCTCTATCAATGGTAGTAATTGCAGGTATGATTGCTGCAGGTGGTTTAGGAGAAAAAGTATTAGAAGGAATTAATAATCTTGATATAGGATTAGGTTTCGAGAGTGGTTTATCTGTTGTTATTCTAGCGATTATATTAGATAGAATAACGCAGGGATTTGTAAAGAAAAAATAGAATTATGAAATTTATAAAATATACTATATTATCTTTTTTATTTCTTCTACTATCTTCAATAACATTTTATTCTTGTAATGGATTAAAGAATTCCAAATACATTACAATAGGAATGGTAGATGGTTGGGCAGACGATGTTGCATTTACATATGTAACAAAAGCAATTTTAGATGAACAAGGTTATCATGTTATTATTCAAAAAGCATCAACAGATATGATTTTAGCATCTATGAATAATGGTGATACAGATTTATTTTTAGGAACATGGCTTCCATATACTCACGCAGCTAAAGTTGCAAAATTTCCTAAATTAGAAACATTAGGAGTTAATTATAATAATGGAAGAATAGGATTAATAGTTCCAGATTATTTACCAATAAATTCTATAGAAGAATTAAATCAGAATAAAGATAAATTTAAAGGAAAAATAATAGGAATTGAAAAAGGTTCTGGTCTTGCTTCTGCTACTGATAATGCTATTGTAGATTATAACCTTAAAGGTTATGAGCAGATTAATTCATCTACTATAGCGATGATTACAGAAGTGCAAAATGCAATTAGAAATAAAGAATGGATAGTTGGTACAGGCTGGCAACCACATTGGATGTTCGGAAAATTAAAGATAAAATTTTTAGATGATCCCAAAAAAGTTTTTGGAGAAGCAGAACAAATAAAAACGTTAAGCCGTAAAAATTTTACAAAAGATCATCCAGATTTAGGCTTGTTTTTTTCTAAAATAAATTTCGATGATGCAACAATGTCTGATTTATTGGCAAAATTAGAAGATAGTAAAGACAAAGAAGCTACAGCAAAACAATGGGTAAAAGAACATAAAGAATTAGTAGACTCTTGGTTGTCTAAAACTAAATAATAAAGTTATTTAAACTTTTTTTTTGGCAATTGCTTCGCACCGTGCTTTCTCGCTATATCTTTTTAAATTCGTTGTTGCATTTCAATTTGGTCATTGAGTAAAGTCGAAAT
>DJDD01000101.1 GCA_002430925.1 Flavobacteriales bacterium UBA5933 | reverse complement strand
CGCTCTTCCGATCTCAAATAAATAAGTATAAAAAACTTCATGTAGCAAAATTTACTTTATTTTTTCAATTTAGAAATTACAAATCCAATCATAAATCCAACAATAGAAGGTAAAATCCATCCTAAATCATATTCAAAAAATGGAATATGATTTAATTTTTCTATTGTTTTTTTATCCAATAATCCTATTATTTTTAATAATCCCAATAATCCAATGATTGAAGAAAATAATAATGCTAAAGCATAAGGAATTTTACTTTTAACATATTTACCAAATAAAACAACATAAATAACCAACGTAATTACAATAGGATAAACAAACGCCAAAGGAGGATATGCAAAATTAATAATTTCGTCTACACCTTTTATTGATAATCCAAACGAAACTAATGTACATATAATCACTAATAATGTATAACTAAGTTTTCCTTTTGTTAGTCGACTAAAAAAAGTACCAACAGCAGAAGTTAAAGCTACAGACGTTGTTAAACAAGCAAAAATCATACATAAAGAAATTGCAATTAAACCATACTGTCCTAAAACATTTCTAGCAATTTGTATAAGTAATTCAGCACGAGAAATTTCAGGATTTGAAACACCAGAAGTTGCGCCCAAATAAATCAATCCTCCATAAACAAATAACAAACAAGAAGTTGATAATAAACCTGATATAATCACAACTTGTGATTTACTTTTCTTATCATGATAACCTTTATCTGTAGCTGATGTAATTATAATACCTGCAAAAATTACAGAAGCTAATACATCTAAAGTTTGATAACCTTCTATAAATCCTTTTGAAAACGATTCTAAAAAAGTTTTTTCTGAAGGTAAAAAATCTGACTTAGGATGAACTATACCTTCAACAACCAATAATGCTAGTAAAATTAATAACAATGGAGTAAGATAGTTTCCTATTATATCTACTACTTTTGATGGGCGAATTGCTAAAATAAAAGTTATAAGAAAAAATAAAAATAAACCATAAATAGGCTCCATCGTAGGAAAAAATGGTTTTATTCCTACCTCAAAAGTTGTTGCAGCAGTTCTCGGAATAGCAATCAACGGACCAATACAAATCATTATAATTGTTCCTAAAATTGGTGCCATTATTTTGCTTACTTTATTACCTAAATCATTAAAATCATTTCCTGAAAAGACAACCGATAATATACCAGTAAATGGTAACAATATACCTGTTAAACCAAAAGCTATCATAGCTACAAGATAATTTTCGCCTACTTCTACTCCAATCAACGGTGGTAATAATAAATTACCTGCTCCAAAAAACATTGCAAATAAAGCAAAACCAAGAGTCAAGATGTTGGATAACTTTTTATTTTTCATTTTAAATATATTCGTTTTTACAAAGGGGGCGCAATTTACTAAACATTACAATGGAAAGGTATTTGTTTATCTAATAATAGTACATATTGACATAATTTTAATAAATAAACAGTTTTTTAATTAAAAAATACAGTTATGACAATTAAAACAACATAATTTTTTATTATTAATAATGATGTTAGTACAATATAAATCTTAAAAGTTCTAAAAAATGTCGTTTACTAACGTTTTACACTTTCATAAAAAATCGTATTTTTGACCAAAATAAATACCAATAAACATGAATTTATTGCAAGGTAAAACAGCAATCGTAACTGGCGCAACTCGCGGTATTGGAAAAAGTATTGCTGAAGTTTTTGTAAAAAATGGCGCTAACGTTGCCTTTACTTATGCTTCTTCTGTAGAAAAAGCAAAAGCTTTAGAAGAAGAATTAAGTCAATTCGGAAAAGTAAAAGGATATCAATCAGATGCTTCTAATTTTGAAGCTGCTCAAAAATTAGTTGAAGATGTTTTAGCTGAATTTGGACAAATTGATATTGTAATTAATAATGCAGGAATTACAAAAGACAACTTATTAATGAGAATGTCTGTAGAAGATTTCGAAAATGTAATTCAAACAAACTTAAATTCTGCATTCAACTTAACTAAGGCTGTTATCAAACCAATGATGAAACAACGTTCTGGTTCTATTGTTAACATGTCTTCTATTGTTGGAATTAAAGGAAATGCTGGTCAAGCAAATTATGCTGCTTCTAAAGCGGGATTAATTGGTTTCTCTAAATCTGTTGCTTTAGAATTAGGTTCTCGTAACATCCGTTGTAATGCAATTGCTCCAGGATTTATCGAAACTGAAATGACAGAAGTATTAGATCCTAAGGTAGTTGACGAATGGCGTGCTGGTATTCCATTGAAACGTGGAGGAAAACCAGAAGATATTGCAAATGCATGTTTATATTTAGCTTCTGATTTATCAAGTTATGTAACAGGACAAGTTTTAAGCGTAGACGGAGGTTTACATACTTAATTCTATAAAATATCATATAAATTAAAAGGTTTTGTTTTAGTAAATTTGCTAAACAAAACCTTTTTTTAATTTAAGACAATTCCATTGAGAAAAATATCAAATAAATTAAATGTTCAATTGATTGCTGAAACATTATTGGCTTTTGGAATTGACCATATAGTATTATCTCCTGGCTCTAGAAACGGAGCTTTAACAATGCAATTTACCAACGACGAACGTTTTAAAACCTACAGTGTTGTAGACGAACGTTCTGCCGGATTTGTAGCCTTGGGAATGGCACAACAACTGCAAAAACCTGTTGTTGTTTGTTGTACTTCAGGTTCTGCAACAGCTAATTATTATCCTGCTGTAACAGAAGCGTTTTTTCAGAATATTCCATTAATTGTTTTATCTGCTGATCGACCAGAACATTTGGTTGATAATTTTGATGGACAAACTATTCGTCAGCATAATCTTTTCGAAAAACATTCTGTACATAATGTTCAACTTTCTGAAAGTGAAGAAACAGATGATTTGACTAGAAATATGCTTTTAACAAAATATGCATTAATCGACTGTGTCAACAAATCGGCTCCAATTCATATTAATATGCCTTTTTCTGAACCTTTGTATGAATCAGTTTCAGCATCATCTATTCAGATTGATAACATTACGATAGACCATAAAATTTATCCAGAAACTGATGTGATTGATTATATGCGTCGATGGAATTCATCTGCTAGAAAAATGATTTTAGTCGGATTACATCATCCAAATGAAGAGTTTAATGATTATCTATCTCAGCTAGCCGAAGATGAATCTGTGGTCGTTCTTACAGAAGTTACATCAAATACACATTCTTCTAAATTTTTCAATAAAATTGATCAAGTCATCTTCCCTTATACAGAAGAAGAATTAGAAGCACTAAAACCAGATATTTTATTGACAATTGGTCAAAATGTTGTTTCAAAAAAAATAAAACGTTTCTTAAGAGAACATAAGCCTACACAACATTGGCATTTAGATGAATATTGGCAACCTGATACTTTCCAAGCATTAACAGATAAAATAGAAACAAAACCTGAGATTTTCTTAGAACAATTTGTGCCATTTGTCAACCAAAAAGAATCAAATTATTATTCACTTTGGAATACTATACGAGAAGCAAACGAGAAAAAACATAAAGAATACATCAATATGATTCCGTTTTCTGACTTAAAAGCTTTCGATTCTATTATTCGTAATTATCCAGAAAATTGGCAAATACAATATGGTAATTCAACTGTAATAAGATACGGATTACTGTTTGACCATAAAAAATCTAATACTGTTTTTTGTAACCGAGGAACAAGCGGAATTGACGGTTCTACTTCTACTGCAATTGGTGCTTGTATAGCATCAAAACAAAATACTGTTTTAATTACTGGAGATATTTCTTTTTTCTATGATTCTAATGCGCTTTGGAATGTAAATATGCCAAAAAACTTCAGAATTATATTAATTAATAATGGTGGTGGAAACATTTTCAAGTTTATTCCTGGACCATCGGAAACAGATGTTGTTGAAGATTATTTTGTAACAAAACATCATCATACAGCAGAGCATTTAGCAAAAATGTTTGATTTCGATTATCAAGTTGTTTCCAACTTAACTGATTTAGAAAATTCTTACAAAGAGTTTTATAATGAAAGTGAACGACCTAAAATTATAGAAATTGACACAAAAAATTGTGCGAACGATAGTATTCTTAGAGGGTATTTTTCGACAATAAAATAAATAGATTATAATATTCTCTGTCTTAATTCTCGATACATTTTTCTACGAAAAATACTCGAATTGACAGAAAAAATACGTCATTTTGAGTGAAATTCTTTAAGAATTTTGTATCGAAAAATAAGTAAGGATTTTTTTATTTACATTGAATTAATGAAATTAATTCAATTTACATTTTTCTATAAAAAATACTCGAATTGACAGAAAAAAAAATAGACAACAATAAACCAAGAATAGATTTATAAATAACCTATTCTTGGTTCATTTAATAGCCAATTAATATGAGCAATAAAACAGCAAAAACAAATGCGGTAAGATTATTAGATACAAACAATATCGCTTATACTCTACGAGAATACGAAGTAGATGAAGAACATTTAGATGCGCTTCACGTTGCCAATTCATTGGGTGTAAATCCTGAAGGAATTTTTAAAACCTTGGTTCTTAAAACAAATAACAATTCGCATTTAGTTGCCGTTATTCCTGCAGATACGCATTTAGATTTGAAGAAAATAGCAAAAGTTTCTGGAAATAAAAGCTGTGAACTATTACCGTTAAAAGAATTACTTAATTTAACAGGTTATGTTCGTGGTGGATGCTCTCCAATTGGCATGAAAAAATTATTCCCTACTTATATCGAAGAATTAGCAACTTTACAAGATAAAATATGTATTAGTGGCGGAAAAAAAGGGTTACAAATCATTATAGAACCTAATGATTTATGCAATCTTATTGATGCTCATTTTGAAGATATTGTATAATAAAATTTCTATAACTCATTCAATAATTTATTTGAATCCCAAATAATTGCAAGTTCTTCATTTAAACTTGCTAAACTAGTCAAGTGAATTAGTTCTGCGCTATATTTTTCATTGTTTATTCCAATTTTATCAAAAGTAGCTGTTGCATCAGAAATCAAATAAGTTTCATAACCATAATTACCAGCCATTCTTGTTGTTGTAGAAACACAATGATCTGTTGTTAAACCTACAATTATTAATGTAGTAATATTTTTATCATACAGCATTTCTTTTAAATTAGTTCCTATAAAAGAGCTATTCACATTTTTTGTTATAATAGGCTCATCAAACATAGGTTGTACAAAATCATTAAAACTAAATCCTACATTTGAAGCATGTAATTTAGAGTTTCCATTCAATGAACTATGTCTGACATGAAAAATTGGTAAATTAAGTTCTCTGAATCTATTAAGCAGTAAACCGCTTGTTTCTTCTGCATTCTTATTATTTCTATTTCCTCCCCAATATTTTTCGTCAAGAAAAGCTTTTTGAATATCAATTAAAATTAAAGCTGGATTTTTTTCTCTAAGTTTCATCTATTTTATTGATTTAAGTTGTATTAAATTTTTTTAAATTATATTTATTTTTTGGGCAATCCCTTCGGGGCGTGCTTTTTCGCTATATCTTTTTAGATTGGGTA
>DJDD01000106.1:4721-5080 GCA_002430925.1 Flavobacteriales bacterium UBA5933 | reverse complement strand
GAAGATTTTGAATCATTTTTAGAAAAAAATTCTCTTCAAACAAAAAATATTTTGATAAAAGGATCACATGGCATGAGATTAGATTTAATAAATATTAATCAATTTTAATAACATGAAATATTTCTTTCTGCTACTCTTGCCGATTTTTTCTTTAAATGCACAATCATATGTTGATTGGAGTAATACAAAATTAACGTATGAAAATTTTAAGAAGAAACCTCTTCAAACAAAAACTCCGCAAGGTGAATTAGACTCACGATTAGGTTGGCAAATTGCTGAAGCAGATGGAGAATTACCTGAATTATATGTTTACAATAGATTTGATGAAAATAATTCTTGGATTTCTATGAAACATGAGC
>DJDD01000106.1:4176-4552 GCA_002430925.1 Flavobacteriales bacterium UBA5933 | reverse complement strand
ATGACGAAATCCTAAAAAACATGCAATTACAGTTTGATTTATCAGAATTATATGCTAGAAAAATCAGAAAAGAATTTGAAGATTTAAAAAAGAAAAAAGAGATTAAAAAAGAAATTTATAAAGCTAAATTCAATAATCTTCAAAAAAACTTTGAAAAAAGATTAAATTCAATTGCAAATGTAACTGTGAATCAACCTTCTTTTTATAAGATATTAAATAATGAAATACAAGATTCTCTAAACTTGTATAAATCATATGAAATAAAAAAATAAATGGTTAATTGATTAGCCATTTATTTTTTTATAGAATTATTTCTAATCTATATTTAGTTTCTAATAATCTCATTATAGGATTTTGATTGCAATAGTGATTGAAG
>DJDD01000106.1:0-4049 GCA_002430925.1 Flavobacteriales bacterium UBA5933 | reverse complement strand
TGATTGCAATAGTGATTGAAGCGACATCCTTTTTTGATTGGTCTTTCATTTCAGCTTATTTATTGCATTTTGTCTTCGCTCGATGACCAAATAGAAATACAATAACCAATCAAAAAAGATACAGCGTAAAGCACGGTGCGAAGCAATTGCCCTAAAATAAATTAGTTACTACAGCTTTATTATTTAGAAAATGCTTTTAAAATTTTAAGTGTTTTAGCATCTGTTTGATCTGCATAAAAAAACTTTAAAACATCTTTAATTATTTTTTCTTTAGGAACAATAAAATTAAAAAGAGTTAAACTTGATTTTAATTTCATTGCATCATTTTTTCCAAAAATTAATTGAGGAATAGTTCCTTTATGTTGCATTAATAATACAGAAAGTACTTCTAAATAATTCCCCCAAAGCTCTTCATCCTTAACAAATGCTCTCGCCTCCTCTTTTGAGGAAATTGCAAATTCTTTTGAAGAGTCACTAGAACCTAAGCCAGATACTTGAGGAAACATAAAAACCATCCAATTCGATTGTTTTTTTCCTGCATGAACTTCCATTAAAACTTCATCGTACACAAAACTTTGAGCATCATGAAATCGTTTTAAATTAAACTTATCATTTGGATCTTTTTGTTTTAATAAATCTCCTATTTTCATATTATTGATTCTTTATTAAAATAAATCGGTAAGCGAAATATCACTTACCGATCAATTTAATTATTTCTTAAAAAAGATATTATCTTTTTATTTAATTACATTCTTTGTGGAACACCAATTCCTAACAATCTTAAAGATGTTTCTATTGTATTTGCAACCCATTGAGATAAATGTAAACGGAAATTTTTAATATTTTCATCTTCATTTTTCAATATTGGATTACTTTGATAGAAAGAGTTAAATAATTTCACTAATTCATATACATAATTAGCAACCAATGCTGGACTCATTTCTGTAGAAGCCTTTGCAATAGTATCTTGAAAATCATTTAATGCCCTGATAATTTCTTTTTCTGCACCATTCAATTCAATTGCATTAAAATCAAAATCCTTTGGAGATTCTTTTCTTAATAAAGATTGAATACGAGCAAAAGTATATTGTATAAATGGACCTGTATTACCATTGAAATCTACAGATTCTTTAGGATCAAATAAAATTCGTTTTTTAGGATCTACTTTTAAAATGTAGTATTTTAATGCTCCCATTGCAATTATTTCGTACAATTCAGCTTTCTCTTCATCAGACAAACCATCAAGTTTTCCTAATTCTTCAGAAATTTCTTTTGCTGTTTCATAAACATCTTGCATCAACTCATCAGCATCAACTACAGTTCCTTCACGAGATTTCATTTTACCATTAGGTAAATCTACCATACCATAAGATAAATGGTGTAAAGCATCTGCCCAAGAATATCCTAATTTCTTTAAAATTAAGAATAAAACCTTAAAGTGATAATCCTGCTCATTACCCACTACGTAAGTTAATTCTGATAAAGTTGGATTATTTTTGAATCGTTCTACAGCTGTACCTAAATCTTGAGTAATATAAACTGAAGTTCCGTCTGAACGTAAAACTAATTTTTCATCTAAACCATCTTCAGTTAAATCAATCCAAACAGAACCATCTTCTTTTTTAAAGAAAATACCTTTGTTCAAACCTTCTTCAACGATGTCTTTTCCTAAGATGTAGGTATTCGATTCATATAAATATTCATCAAAAGCAACACCAAGTCTTTTGTAAGTTTTAGCGAAACCATCGTAAACCCAACCATTCATTTTTTGCCAAAGTGCAATTACTTCTGGATCCTGAGCTTCCCATTTACGTAACATTTCTTGAGCTTCTACAAAAATTGGAGCTTCTTTTTTAGCTTCTGCTTCAGTTTTACCATTAGCAACTAATTCTGTAATTTGATCTTTGTATCGTTTATCAAATTCTACATAATATTTACCAACTAAATGATCTCCTTTTAGGTTAGATGAATCTGGAGTTTCACCATTCCCAAATTTCTCCCAAGCAATCATCGATTTACAAATATGAATACCTCTATCGTTGATAATTTGTGTTTTGATAACATTATTACCAGCTGCTTCTACTATTTGTGCGACAGAAAAACCTAATAAATTATTTCGTACATGCCCTAAATGCAAAGGTTTATTTGTATTAGGAGATGAATATTCTACCATTACAGTTTTAGAATTTTCATCTATAGCTTGTATTCCATAATTTTTATTGATAGAGTTAGAACTGAAATTTTCAAGAAAATCAACAGCATTCAAACTCATATTCAAAAAACCTTTTACAACATTAAATGCTGTAATTTTATTATTTTCAACCAGATTTTCACCAATTTTAGTTCCAATATCTTCTGGTTTACCTTTTAATGTTCTAATTAATGGAAAAACAACTAATGTATAATCACCTTCAAATTCTTTCCTTGTAAATTGAATTTCAATAGATTCCGGATTTATTTGATAGACGTTTTGAATCGCCTCTAAAACGTGTTGTGTGATGTGTTGTTTCAAATTCATTTTTAACTAATTACTAATCGAACTGCAAAAATACAAAGTTTACATGAAATATCGAGGATTGATAAGAGAGTTTTTAAGAAGTCAATAAGAAAACTTATCTTTGCAAAATGAAAACTACATTCGCGGATTTCGAATTAACAAAACAATTATATTCTGCTTTAGAAAAGATGAATATAACATCACCTACTCCAATACAAGAAAAATCGTTTAAACCGATTCTTTCTGGTAGAGACATAATGGGTATAGCACAAACTGGTACAGGGAAAACTTTAGCTTATCTTTTACCATTATTAAAAAATTATCAATATTCTAAAACCAATCAGCCAAAGATTGTAATTTTAGTTCCTACACGCGAATTAGTAGTTCAGGTTACTGAAATTTTAGAAAATTTAACTGAATTTATAAATGTTCGTATCCTTGGAATATATGGAGGAGTTAACATAAACACTCAAAAACTATTAGTTTACGAAGGTGTAGATATTTTAGTTGGAACTCCTGGACGTGTTTTAGATTTAGCAATTGATAATGTTTTATCGTTTAAAGAAACAAAAAAACTTGTTGTTGATGAATTTGATGAAATGTTGAGTTTAGGATTCCGTGCTCAATTAATTCATTTATTTACAATGATGAGTGAAAAACGTCAAAATATTCTTTTTTCAGCTACGATGACAGATCAAGTTGATGATATGTTGAATGAATATTTTAGAAATCCTATAGAGATTTCATTGGCACGTTCTGGAACACCATTAGAAAAAATTTCACAAACTGCAATTCCAGTTGAAAACTTTAATACAAAATTAAATTTACTTGCTAATCAATTAGAAGATAAAGCAAAATTTGAAAAAGTATTAATATTTGCAAATAATAAAAAACATGCTGATTTAATCTTTAATCATATCGATGAAATTTTTCCAGATGAATTTGGTGTAATCCATTCAAATAAGTCTCAAAATTTCCGTTTGAGAACAATGGAAGCTTTTACGAAAGAAGAAATTCGTGGAATTATTACAACGGATATTATGGCTCGTGGACTGGATATTCCTGACGTTTCACATGTTATAAACTTTGAAATACCAGAAGTCCCAGAGCAATACATACACAGAATTGGTCGTACAGGTCGTGCAGATAAAAATGGAGAATCAATCTCTTACTTCTCAGAAAAAGAAATCGATAATCTTGATGCAATCGAAGCATTAATGAATATGGAAATTGAGCAATTATCTTTTCCTGAAAATGTTCAAATAAACTCTGTTAAAAGAGAATTTGAAAAAGATTTTGTAAAAATGAAAGCGCTTACAACTGTAAAAATTGAAGAGCGAGGAGCTGCATTTCATGAGAAGAAAGATAAAAATAAAAAAGTAAATCTTGGAGGTCCTACAAAAAGAAAACCACCAAAATCAAAACCTAAAAATAGAGGTCAACAAAAACAAAAAGCCAAAGCAAGAAAAAAAGGTAAATAATACAATTATTAAAACCTTTCAAATTATATTTATTTTTAGGGCAATTGCTTCGCACCGTGCTTTTTCGCTAT
>DJDD01000021.1:27233-27804 GCA_002430925.1 Flavobacteriales bacterium UBA5933 | reverse complement strand
GAAAAAATATTTTCCTAATAATAATGTTATTCTTACTCCAGATATAGTTTTGTATACATCTCAATTGAAGTCTAAGCAAAGAACTTATGGTTTAAAAGTAATACGAGAAGATCAAGAGTCTATTTTATCTGAAAAAGATAAATCTTATATTACAGATCTACTAAAATCTACATTTAGTGAGGTAATTGCATCAGATATGCATGTGAAAAATTTTAGATCTGTTAGGACTACAGAAGATCGGGAATTAATATTAAAAAATAAATTTGAACAATTTCAACAAGCAAAAATTGTAATAACAGATCGCTTACATGGGATGGTTTTCGCTACAATTTCTGGAACACCTTGTATTGTATTTAGTAATTATAATCAAAAGGTTTTAGGAACTTATAGTTGGATAAAGGATTTGGACTATATAAGATTTGTAAACAATATTGATGAAGCAAAAATTGCTTTTAAAGAATTAACAGAGTTGACAAATTATAAATTATATGAAAATTCAAATTTAAAATCTAAATATCAACCATTAATAAAAGCAATTAGCGAATGAGTATTTTAAAAAAAATATTTAAAA
>DJDD01000021.1:0-27168 GCA_002430925.1 Flavobacteriales bacterium UBA5933 | reverse complement strand
TTAAAAAAAATATTTAAAAAAGAAAAAGTACGCTATAAGTCTTTTACTAATTATAACGAGAATGAACCTTTTGTAATTATTAGTAATAACTGTTGGGGTGCTGAAATTTATAAGGATTTTAATAAACAGTTTAATACACCATTTATTGGTTTATTCTTATATGCCCAAGATTATATAAAATTACTTGAAAACTTTAATCATTATTTATCATTACCTCTTGAATTTTCTAATAGCTCAAAATGGATTAATTCTTTTAATTATCCTGTAGGGTTATTAGGTGATGTAGAATTACATTTTTTACATTACGAGTCAGAAAAAGAAGCTTTAGATAAATGGAGCAGAAGGGTATCTAGAATGAAACAAGTTTCAGAAGATAATTATTTTTTTAAAATTTGTGATAGAGATAATGGAAATATAGATATTATAAAACGTTTTCATTTATTGAAATTTAAAAATAAAATTTCATTTTCAATATTTGATTTTGAACATTCAAATCATATAAAAGTAATTGAAAATGAAAAAAATAAAAGTGTTGAAGATGGTATCTTATTGTATAATGTAACCAATAAGTATACAGATATAGGATATTGGATAAATAATAAGATTTTAAAAAAAAATGATGTCAAATAACTTTCCTTTAATATCTGTAATTATTCCAATTTATAATGTAGAAGAATATATATCTGCCTGCATAGATTCTGTTTTAGGACAAACGTATAGTAATTTAGAAATTATACTTGTTGATGATGGATCTCCTGATAATTGTGGAAAAATATGTGATGATTATGCAAAAAAAGACTCAAGAATTGTCGTTTTGCATAAAAAAAATGGAGGATTATCTGATGCACGTAATGCAGGTTTAGATATTTGTAAAGGTGAGTATATTGCATTTGTAGATAGTGATGATATAGTTCATCTAGATTTTATAAATATACTTCATAAAAATATAGGAAACTCTAAAATGATTTTTTGTGATTTTTTTAAATTTTCTCAAGAATCAGAAATAAACTCAGAATTGAATAGTTCTGAAATTATAACATTAAGTCAAGAATATGTTTTTAATAATATTTCTACATATAGAAATCCATTATTAATAGTAGCGTGGAATAAATTATATTCAAAAGATATTTGGGATAATATAAGATATCCTAAGGGAAAAATACATGAAGATGAATTTATTGCACATGAAATATTAGATCAATGTTCTGAAGTTAGATTTATTGATTTGCCATTATACTTATATAGACAAAGAGAAGGTAGTATAATGAGTGATAGAAATAAATTTTTATTGAGTAAAAATCATTTAATTCAAGCTAAAACAAATAGAAAACACTTTTTTGAAAATAAAGGGCTTAATGATGTAGCTAGTTTAATTGATAAAGAAATTCATAATACATATTTAGGGATTTTAAGAAATATGAATTATAAACAACTTCCTAACGAGTATACTACATATTTAAGTAAGAATTTTTATAAATTTTCAATAAAGCAGAAGATGAAATACTTCATATATAGATTCGGATTACATGGAAAATAAGATAGACTTAAGTATAATAATTCCAGTTTATAACGTAGAGAAATATATATTAAACTGCCTAAAATCAATTTATTCTAATATTAATCATAATTTAATTTTTGAGGTAATTCTTATAAATGATGGTTCAACAGATAATTCATTAAAACTACTACAAGATTTTATTAATGAATTTAATTATAATAATTTAAAACTAATTTCTCAAGAAAATAAAGGAGCTAGTGAAGCAAGAAATAAGGGACTAGATAATTCAAAAGGAGAAAATATTTGGTTTATAGATGCAGATGATTATATAGAAAAAGATTCGTTATCTACTATTGAGAATCATCTAAAATCATCAGATTCTAATTATGTCTTAAAGTTTAGTTATAATGTGATAAATAATGATGAGATAATAAAAAATAATTATGATTATTTAAAAGAAACTCCATTATATTTTGAAGGTTATGAGTTTGTATTAAGACATAAACCTTCATTTTTATGGACTACAATTTTAAAAAGAAGTGTTATAGAACAATATGACTTAAGATTTATAAAAGGAATAAAAAATATAGAAGATTTAGAATTTAATACACGCTATTTCTATTATCATTATAAAGTAAAGCAAATCGATAAAGTTCTATATAATTATGTGGATAATGGAAATTCGACTTCAAGATTTATTTCAGATGAACATCTTTTAAAATTAGCTTCTGATAGCTATATTGTTCATAAAAGTTTAAAAAATTTTTCACAACAACTAACAGGGAGAAATAAAGAAATTATTGACACAATAATACAACATTCAGTAATGGGATTTTTCTTTAGTTTATATAATCGTCCATATAAATACAGTACAATATCTCATTATTTAAAAATTTATAAGAATGAAGGATTTCTTCCTGTAAAGAATTTTGAAAAAATGAATAAAAAAATGTATCTGTTTGTAACATTTTTAAACAGTCCATTTTTTTCGTTATACTTAAAGTTAACAAGAAGAAATTAATATATACGATAATAAATGGATGAAATCTTATTTAAAAATATTTCCATAATACTTACAATAGTAAGTATTATATTAGGTATGTTATTATTATCAGAAGGTATATTTAAAAATAGAGTTTATAAAAGTTTTGAATGGAAGTTAACTATATTATTTACGATTTTATATTCTGTTTATTTTGCTTTTAGACCTGTCTTAAAATACTCTGATACATCTGTTTATATATATAAATATATAAATAACATGAATTCTTTAGATGAAGTCTTAAACGCACCAAAAGATTTTTTCTTTTTTTTATATTCATATTTTACAAAATTACTTGTTGATAACGAAAATGCTTATTTATTTTTTATAGCAATAACTTACATAGCTCCTTTATTATTAGTTATAAAAAAAATTAATATAAAACATCCTTTTATAATTTTTGCTCTATTTACATTATCATTTTCATTTGAAAATTTAGGAGGAAACATAATAAGGCAAGGAATAGGTATTAATATCTTTTTATTAGGACTTATTTTTTATAATGATAATAAGTTAAAAGCCTATTTATTATTTTTATTAAGTATGTTATTTCATATTTCAGTCTTAATACCAATAGGAATATTTTTTTTAGCAACAAAACTGAAAAACAAGTATTTTTATCTAGCTATATACTTAATCTGTAGTGTGATTTCAATACTTAATATAAATGTAATTTCTTTTATAGAGTCTATTCCTTATGTATCTGAACTTTTTGCAGATAGAAATCAAAATTATTCTGATGTTGTGGGAAATTATAAGGTAGGATTTAGATTAGATTTTTTTCTTTTTAACTCTCTCTTTCTTTTAATGTTTTGGGTAACGTCAACTAAATTTAAATTTAGTACAACAATTGAAAAAGAACAATATGAAAGATATTTATTTATTTATATGTCACTTTCGGCATTTTTCTTTTTAATGTTTACTCAGTCCTTCAGTGATCGGTATGGAGTTCTAAGTTGGCAAATGATTCCTATACTTTTTTTACCTTATGTAAAATACTTTAAATCTAAAATTTGGATTTTAAACATAGGAGCTCTGTTTTTAATTTATTCTATAATAAGTTTAATTTTTAAATTAAAATAACATGTTTTTTACAATTTTTACACCTACATATAATCGCCAAGAATATTTAAAAATTTTATATCATTCACTGATTAATCAAAGTTTTAAAGATTTTGAATGGTTAATTATTGATGATGGAAGTACAGATAATACAGAACTAGAAATTACTTCTTTTATAGATGAGAATAAAATAAAAATTCGTTATCATAAACAGGTTAATGGAGGAAAGCACAGAGCAATTAATAAAGCTACTGATTTAGCTGTAGGAAAATATTTTTTTATTGTAGATAGTGATGATTATTTACCTAATGATTCATTAAGTATAATAAAGACAAAAATTGATATTTTAAAAAACAATAATGTTATAGGTGTCGTTGGGTTACGACAATCTAATAAAGGGATTTATTTAGGAGATAAATTTCCAAAAGATGATATGGTTTTAAATCATATAGAAAGATCATATGATTTAAAATTAAAAGGAGATTATGCAGAAGTAACACGTACAGATATTATTAAGAAATTTAAATTTCCAGATTTTAAACAAGAAAAATTCTGTGCAGAAAGCCTTATTTGGAATAGAATAGCAAATTCAAACTATAGATTTTTATGTTTTAATAAAGTTGTTTATAGTGGTGAATATTTAGAAGAAGGTTTAACTAAAAACAGTATAAATAATAGAAGAAAAAATAATCGTTATGCATCCTTGTTGTATGATGAATTAAGTAAAAGTAAGATAAGTATGATCCAAAAAGTAAGAGCGAATATAAATTATTTAAGATTTGTAAGTTTCGAAAGAATAAGAATCAATTCTTTTATTAGATTTTTTTGTTTACCTCTAGGTTTATTTATCAAATGTAGAGATTATCTAATAAAATAAAATGTTTATATGAAGGTTTTACATATAATATCAAGTTTGACAGCAGGAGGTGCAGAAAAATTAATAATAGACTCTTTACCTATCTATAAACAAGAACATATAGATGTTGATTTAGTTGTTTTAAAAGACTTAGGTAAATCATCTATTTTTCAAAATAACTTAACTAAAAAGTTTTTTGGTAAAGTGAATTATTTATCAAAAGGAACTGTATATAATCCATTTTTAATATTTAAAATTATACGATATATTAAACAATACGATTTAGTTCATATTCATTTATTCCCAGCTATTTATTGGACTGTATTAGCAAAATTATTATTGTTTAAAAATGTTAAACTAATATTTACAGAGCATAATACACTTAATAAAAGACGTGATATCAAATTTTTAAAACCTGTAGAAAAATTTATTTATAATAAATTAGATTTTATAGGTTGTATATCAGAAGCAACGAAAACAAATTTAATAGATCATTTAAGTTTTAAAAAAAATAATATTCAAGTAATTGAGAATGGTATATTGTTAGATAATTTTCAAAATCTAAATAATGTAGATTATAATTTTTTTGATGCAGACTCTTTTATAATTACACAAGTTTCTAGTTTTAGAGAACAAAAAGATCAACCAACTATACTTAGAGCTTTAAAAAAATTACCATCTAATTTTAAATTATTATTAATAGGTGATGGTCATTTATTAGAAAATAATATTGCTTTAGCAAAAGAATTAGGTGTTTATAATAGAGTAAAATTCTTAGGAATTAGAAATGATATACCAACTCTTTTAAACTATTCTGATGTAGTTGTTTTAAGTTCTAATTATGAAGGGTTTGGTTTAGCTATAGTAGAGGGAATGGCAGCTAATAAGCCTTGTATTGCATCTAATATAGATGGTATAAAACAGGTTGTAGAAAATTATGGATTATTATTCGAAGTAGGAAATCAAGATCAACTAGTAAGTCATTTATTAGAATTATATACGAATAAAGATTATTATAATATAATATCAAAAAAATGTTTCGCAAGATCAGTGGATTTTGATATAAAAAATATGGTTAGAAAATATATAAATGTTTATACAGAATTAGTGAAATAATGAAAATTGCTTTAATAGAAAACTTCGGGTCAGATTTTTATGGTGCTCGTTTACGATACGCTCAATTCTTGAAAAATAAAGGTCATCATGTTGTTGCAATAGTTCCTAATGATGGTTATGCAGATAAAATAAAAGAAGGAGGAATAGAAACAATTGCTTTGGATATAGATATTCGTAAAAGAAGTTTAGGTTCTATGTTATCTTTTGCAAAACAATTGCGTAAGATTTTTAAAAAAGAAAAATTTGATGTTATTCATTTTTATAGAATGCAACCTAATATTATAGGAACACCAATAGCATATTTTAGTTCAAAGAAGAGTAAGTTATTAAATCACATAACTGGTCTAGGTGTAGCATTTACAAAATCAAGTTTTAAATTTAATACAATCCAAACTATTATAAAATCTGCTTACAAAATAAATAACTCATGGTTTGATGCAACACTTATTTTTCAAAATATAGAAGATCAAAATGAAGTTGGTATTAGTAAACCGAATACTTTTGTTGTAAAAGGAAGTGCTGTTAACGAAGATCGTTTTAATACCAATGTTATTTCTCGAAAAGAATTATTAGAAGAAATTGAGGATAAATTAGATTTAGAAAATGCAACTAACCTTATTTTTGTTTCTCGTTTATTAAAACAAAAAGGCTTATCTTACCTTATAGATGCAATTCAGAATATAAATAAAAAAGGAAACAAAAAAATAAATTTATTAGTAGCAGGCTGGATCGATCCTAATAATCCGGATTCTTTTTCTGAACAAGAAATTAATGAATATGCTAAACTGAAAGAAGTTTTATTCTTAGGAAAAAGAACTGATATTAATCAAATAATAAATTTTTGTGATATAGCTGTATTACCAACATTTTATAGAGAAGGGACACCAAGATTTTTATTAGAATCAATGGCGATGGGTAAAACAATATTAACTACGGATATGCCAGGATGTAATCATCTAATAAAAGATAATGGTATTTTAGTTTCTCCACAGAGTGAAGAAGAGTTGAGATTTGGTTTAGAAAAATTACTTGTTGCTGATTTAAATCAATTAGGAGAAAATAGTTCTAAACTATACCAAAGTGAATTTTCTGAAAACGTAGTTTATAATCAATTACTGAACAGTTACAAAAGCTAATAGGAGCATGAAGTATATAACAATTATTGTCATTTTAATTTGTTCTTTTATAAGGGCCAGTGTTGTAGATCTTACAATATATTTACCTAATAATTATGTTGTGAATGGTAGCGTTGATTATACAAGTTATCTTCAAAAAGGAATAGATGATAATAAACAAGTTATAATGCCAAATTTTCCAATCTTAATAAATTATAAAGGTTTAAATATAAATAGCAATCAAATAATTACTTTTAGTAGTAAATCTAAGCTTATAATGAAGCCAAATGATAAAACTAATTATGCAATTTTGAATATTGAAAATGTAAGAAATGTAATTATTGAAAATGCGGTATTAGAAGGTGATTTAAAAAAACATTTAGATAATAAAGGAGAGTGGGGTATGGGAATTAGTATATTAAATTCTGATAATGTTGAAATTTATAATTCTAATATCAAAGAAACCTGGGGTGATGGTATTTATTTAGGTGAATCTAAGAAAAAAAAACAGTTTCAAAATACAAATACTAATATAGAAATTATTGGAGGGAATATCTCGAATTGTAATAGAAATGGGATATCAATAATTACTGGAAAAAATATAACTATTAAAGATATTTATATTGCAGATATGCAAAGTAAATTACCTAAAACAGGTATTGATATAGAGCCTAATTCAAAAACTAATGTTGTTCAAAATATAACTTTAAAAAATATTACTCTGAATAATAATCTTAATGGAATATCTGTTTTATTAGCAAATCTTTTAAATGAAGATATAAAAGTTAGTATAGGTAATATTTTAATTGATTCATTAAAAGATGAATATTCTAGATATTATGGGGTGCTTATTTCTAATGAAAAACCAAACATGAATTTATTAAAAGAATTTCAGGGGTATATAAAAATTATTAATCCTACTTTTTATAAAATTAATAGTAAAAGTATTTTCATAAAAAATAATGCGTATAATCCTAAGATTTTAATAAAAGGTATAAAAACATTAAATCAATCTAAAACAGATATATTATTAAAACTTCAATCATTATTAAAAGAAAATAAAAAAATAGAAGTTGAATAATTTTTATGTATCATAAATTTATTAATTTTTACAAGCATACCATTCATGAAAATCACCATCACTGGCGCATCAGGATTTGTAGGGCAAAATTTATCTGCTTATCTCAAACAAAATTACCTAAATATTCAAGAATTATCTCTCAGAGGTAAGGATTGGAAATCTAGTTTCAATAAAAACACAGATGTAATTATTCATTTGGCAGGTAAAGCTCACGATACTGAAAATACTTCTCAAGAAGAAGAATATTTTACAATTAATAGAGATCTTACAATAGCCTTATTCAATGAATTTTTAAATTCAGACTGTAAAGATTTTTTTTATTTCAGTTCCGTAAAAGTTGTTGCTGATACAACTGATGGAATAGTTGATGAAAATATAATTCCAAACCCATTAACAGCCTACGGAAAATCAAAATATCAAGCAGAAGAATATTTACTAAAACAACAGCTACCATCAGGTAAGCGTTTGTTTATTATTCGACCATGTATGATTCATGGGCCAGGAAATAAAGGAAACCTTAACTTATTATATAAAATTGTAGAAAAAGGAATTCCTTGGCCATTATCAAAATTCGAAAATAAAAGATCATTCATAGGAATAGATAATTTATCTTATCTCATTTTACAAATGATACTAAATGAAATTGTTCCTAATGGGATTTATAATTTTGCAGATGACGAAGCCTTATCAACAAATCAATTGATAGAAACAATTAATTTAGCTTTAGGAAAAAAAGCAAAATTTTTACCACTAAGTAAAAATTTTATAGAAGGCATTGCAAAAATTGGAGATAAAATACATTTACCTTTAAATTCTGAGCGATTAAAAAAGTTAACAGAAAGCTATGTTGTTTCCAATCAAAAAATTAAAAAGGCATTAGCAATACAACAATTACCAATAACAACACAAGAAGGATTAATTAACACAATAAAAAGTTTCAAAAATTAGTTGTAAACATAAGTAAGTACTACTTATTTTCACATACAAATAATTGTTTCTTTATCATTTAAAAATGTCATTCTGAGCCTGTCGAAGAATTTTTGAGTTATTCAGTATTTATGTTATTAAGATTATGACCTTATAACGTATCACGTAAAACTACCAACTCATTAATTGTCATTCTGAGCTTGTCGAAGAAGATGAATGTATTTTTTGAATATAAGAAATGAAATAAAAAATAAAAAAACATGACAAGATTAGTAGATTTTATATGTTCATTCTTTGGATTATTATTTTTATGGCCTATAGGTATCATATTATACATTATAGGACTTTTTGATACAGGTTCACCAATATTTGTACAAGAAAGGGTGGGCAAAAATAAAAAACCATTCAAATTAATTAAGTTCAGAACGATGGATGTTAATACAAAGTCAGTTGCATCACATCTAGCAAGCCAAGCACAGGTAACAAAATTTGGAAGTTTTTTACGTAAATCAAAGTTAGACGAATTACCTCAATTAATTAATGTATTAAAAGGAGATATGAGTTTAGTAGGAGCGCGACCTTGTCTTTTTAATCAAACAGAATTAATTGCTGAAAGAGAAAAAAGAGGCGTTTTCAATCATCTTCCAGGTATTACAGGATTAGGGCAAATCAATAATGTTGATATGTCTACGCCAGTAAAATTATCAGAGTTAGATGCAGAAATGTACAAAACACTTACGTTATCAAAATATTTCGGTTATATACTTGCTACTGTATCTGGTAGTGGACAAGGAGATAGAGTAGGGAACTAATAGTTTTTGGGCAAACCCTTCGGGACCCGCTTTCCAATACAATCTTTTCTGATTATTTATTTAATTTTTTATAACGCTGAATAATCAGAAAAGGATTTCCATTTCAATCGGTTTTGCAAATACATATATTTTGTAAAACTTTCAATACTTCAACTACATAATACGTTTTTAAACTTAATAGACCTGCTGTACATTTTGAATTAAAATTCGTCAATTCGAGTAATTTTTCGGAATAAAATGTAGAAAAATTGTATCGAGAATAGAATTTTATCTTCAAGATATCTTTTCTCGACATAAAATTCTTAAAGAATTCCAATCGAAATGACGGTTTTATCTATTAAATCAACAAAATGGGCAACAGTTACTTCATATATATTATTCCGTAAATTAACCTTTATGTTTTACAAAAAATCCAACGATTATAGTTATATAAGTTTTTAAATTGCATATTGTTATGATATTCTTAACTTACCAAATAACACTAATTTCTAGTTCTATAGTTTTTATGTGCTATAAAATAAAGTTGAAGCTGTTAACTATTTTTTAAAATAATCACTTATCCTGACTTTTAGTTGGTAATTCGTTTATTATTATTCCTTAATTTGCAATAGTGATTGAAGCGACATCCTTTTTATATTGAACATTCTCTAAATGTACAATATAAAAAGATATAGTGAAAAAGCACGGTGCGAAGCAATTGCCCTAAAAATATAATTAACTTAAAAGAAGTTTATACGATAAAAAATAATCTACAACCTATGAATCAAAGAATTTGGCTTTCATCTCCACACATGTCTGGAAATGAAATAAAATACATTGAAGATGCTTTTCAGAAAAATTGGATTACCTCAATAGGTGATAACATCAATGGTTTTGAAGAAGATCTAAAAAAATATTTAGGAAATCATCATCAAGTTATAGCTTTAAATAGTTGTACTTCTGCTTTGCATCTAGCCTTAGTAATGCTTGGAGTAACAAAAGATGATGAGGTCATTTGCCAGTCTATGACATTTTCGGCTTCAGCTAATCCAATAGCTTATCAAGGAGCAATACCTGTTTTTGTAGATTCTGAACCAGAAACTTGGAATATATGTCCTATTGCTTTAGAAGAGGCAATAATAGATAGAATAGCGAAAGGAAAAACTCCTAAGGCAATTATAGCAGTACATTTGTACGGAATGCCCTACAAAATAGATGAGGTACATGCTGTAGCAGATAAATACAATATTCCAATTATAGAAGATGCAGCAGAAGCTTTAGGTTCTACTTATAAAGGAAGAAAGACAGGTACTTTTGGTTTTTTTGGAACGATTTCTTTTAATGGAAATAAAATTATTACCACTTCTGGTGGAGGAGCATTAGTTTGTAAAACACAAGAGGATAAAAATAAAGCAATATTTCTTGCCTCGCAAGCTAGAGATGAAGCGCCACATTATCAACATTCAAATATTGGCTACAATTATCGTATGAGTAATATTGTTGCAGGGATTGGAAAAGGGCAAATGGAGGTGCTACAAAACAGAATTGATGCTCGCAGAAATATGCACCATTTTTACCAAGAAATATTTAAAGATATAAATGGAGTAACAGTCTTTGCTGAACCTTCATCAGATTTTTATTCAAACCATTGGTTAAGTGCTATTTTAATAGATGAAAAAATTACAGGTAAAACAAGAGAGGAATTACGCTTAGCATTTTTAGAAGATGACATAGAATCACGTCCTTTATGGAAACCGATGCATTTACAACCTATTTTTGCTGATTCTCCGTATTATGGAGGTAATGTTGCAGAAGAATTATTTGAAAAAGGTTTATGTCTTCCATCTGGTTCTAATTTAACAGATGTAGATCGACTTCGAATAAAAGCAGTAATTGATAAAACCTTTTAGATAAATAATAAAAACCCTAACATTTATTAATGTTAGGGTTTTTTGTCATGTTGAGCTTGTTGAAACATGTATAACTTAATATGCTTAAGGTATATAATTAAACTACTTTTTATTTACGTTTAAATATTTTTTTCAATAAATTTTTATCATAACTATTTCTTTCGCCATAGCTGTACTTGTATTTATAATTACCATATCCTTTTGATAAGTTAACATCGTTAAGTACAATAGCCATGTTTTTTAGACGATTCTCTTCATTTAATTCTTTAGGTATAGCTAATAGATTTTTATCTAAAAGATCTGCTCTTACGATATAAAGTGTAATATCAGCATTATCAGCGACTAAAAGCGTATCTGTAACTAAGTTGATAGGAGCCGTATCTAAAATAACATAATCATAATGTTGCTTACCATATTCAATAATATTTTTAAATCGTCCATTCATCAATAGTTCAGCTGGATTTGGGGGGATTTTTCCAGAACGAATAATATCAAATTTATAGTTGGGTGACTTTATAATTATATCATTAATACTTAATTCAGTTGAAGCTAAATATTCAGAAATACCTTTCTTTTCTCTAAATTGGTCTATAAGGCCAAGATATTCTAGAACCTTAGGTTTCCTGATATCACCACCAATTAATAAAACTGATTTTCCAGACATACTTAACACTTGTGCAAGATTAATTGATATAAAAGATTTTCCTTCACCACTAATTGTTGAGGTAACACAAATAACTTTTGCATCTTTATTACCTTTTAATAAAAAATTGATATTTGTACGTAATAATCGGAAAGATTCAGATACAATTGATTGATCATTCAATTCAATGAAAGGTTCTTTACTTTGTGGAATTTCTCCTGCAATAGGTACATTTAATATATCTTCTATATCTTCTTTAGATTTTACAGTATTATTCAATAAGAAATAAATATATATTGTGGCAAAAGGAATTATAAATCCTAAAATTAATGCACCTAAATAAATAATATTTCTTTTGGGAGATACAGGTATTTTATTTTCATATGCAAAATCAATAATCTTAATATTTTCAGGAGTTGCCGCAGCTTTTATTTCGTTTTCTTCACGTTTTTGTAGTAAAAATAAGTACAATGATTCTACAATTTGTTGCTGGCGAGATATATTTCTGAAACCACGTTCTTGACTTGGTACTTTCTGTATTTTTCCAGCAATTTGATTTTGTTTATTTTGTATAGAATTTACAGTTAGTTGCGTATTATTCTTATAAATATTTAAACTATTTTTAAGATTTTTCTTTACATTATTAATTTGTTCTTGTAACTGGATAACGTTTGGATGTTCTTTAGTTACAGATTTTAACATATCTTCTTTATTTAAAACAAGTTTATTGTATGCATCAATTTCTTGTGTTATAGAAGCATCAGAAAGTCCTAAATTACTAGGTAATAAATCTGCTTTATTAGAATTTAAAGCTTCATTCATATAATCAACTAATTGCAGTTGAGTGGTAGATTCTAATAAGTTTTTGTCATTATCAGATGCATTTGCTAGAAAAATTGAAGCTTCAGAAGTAACATCTGTAATTTTATTATTTACTTTATATTGCTCTAAGCTATGGTCAACACCACTTAAATCGACAGAAATAATTTTTAATCTGTTATTAATAAATTCTGATGTAGCCTGTGTTAATCTGTTATTATCATAAAGAATATCTTTATTATAAATATCAATTAAATCATTAATAATTTTTTTTGATATATCAGGAACAGCTCCAACAATTGAAAAATTAATTATTTTTGATGTCTTATCTGGGTTCGGATCTATACTTAAATTACTTTTTAGATTACTAACGGTTTCATCAATAGGTTCTTTGTTTATTTGAAATTCTTTATTGATGATATTAGAGTTATAACCGTTTGTTGTAATTATAAAGTTATCATCTTTTATTCTTATTTTTTGACCAAAAGAATAAGTCTTTGACTCTTTTGTGTTTTTATCATCTAATTTATATTTTGTATTAGATAATATTGTAATTAAAAAGCTTTGGCTTGATTGATTATCTTTATTAAAAAAAATTACATTTATTGGAGAATTTTTTTGAGGAATTTCTTTTTTAACAACTTCACCAACATTAAAATATCTTACATTCAAATTATTTTTTTCAACAACTTTTGTCAGTAATCGATTTGATTTGATTACATCAATTTGATCACCTACTTCAGAGTTTGTTGAAGAACCTCCAAGTATGGCTTGATCCATAATTTCTGTCAAGTCACCAGTTGATGATTGTTTTTCATTCAATAATATTTTAGCAGTAACTTTATATTGGTTTTGAACATATCTAAGATAAATAAAAGCTGCACTTAAAGTAATGAAGATACCTAATACAAACCATTTCCAATAATAGATATACTGTTCAATAATTTGCTTTACGTTAATATTTTCTTCTTTTATATAAGAAGAATTATTTTTTATATTAGTTGTTTCATTCATTTTACCTAGATATTACAGCAATAACAGAAATAATTACACCAGCAACAGATATTAGTAGAGAATAATTAGGAGTAAATTTAGAAGATGATACTTTAGCTCCATTTGGCTCTACATAAATTACATCATTTTGAGCAAGATAATATACAGGGGAATTTAAAACATCTTTTGAAGTAATATCTACTGTATAAGTTTTCTTTTCTCCATTTTGTTCACGAATAACCATAATGTTTTTTCGAACACCATATACAGTTAAATCCCCAGCCATTCCTAATGCCTCAAGAATAGTAATTCGATCGTTAGGAACAGAAAAATAGCCTGGGTTTTTAACTTCTCCAAGTACACTTATTTTAAAATTAGTATAATTAATATTAACTCCAGGATTTGTAATGTATTTAGATAATTCTTGTTTTAATTTATTTTCAGCTTCTGATCTTGTTAAACCTCCTAATTGTACTAAACCAAGAATAGGATAATTAATATAACCATTTTCATCAACAGTATATATTTTTACAAAAGGATTTGTTTGAGCATTTGTAGAACCTGATTGATAAACACTTTGTTGATTAAATGGTTCAGTAGCTCTTACATCAGCAGCAGAAATATTAATAGCTAATCGATCAGAAGATTGTATTTTAGGAATAAATTCTTCAAATTTAGTAGTAGACGCTTGATTACCTTGGAAATAAATCATTTCTTTTTTTGATGCACAAGATGAAATGATTATCATAGCAATGATGATTAAAAATTTCGAAATATTATTTTTCATAAACGATTTTATCAAGTTTTTCAAATTCAGAATTTTGAGATTTAAATTCTGGGACGATTTGTTTTATTTTAGAAACTAATTCAACGATATTTTCATTGGTGTGTGATAGTGATATATTGCATAGTTCTTCAATAAGAATTTTATTTTCTTCACATTTTGTAGTATTTACTTTAGCAATCATTATCTTTTCATGATGTGTTTTAATTGTATTCTCATCATTTGCTAATAATTCCTCATAAATTTTTTCTCCAGGTCTTAATCCAACAACTTTTATATCAATGTCTTCAGGGTATTTAAATCCACTTAAGCGAATCATTTTTTTAGCTAAATCAAATATCTTAATTGATTTTCCCATGTCAAAAACAAAAATTTCTCCACCTTTACCCATAATTCCAGCTTCTAATACAAGATTACATGCTTCTGGAATTGTCATAAAATAGCGAGTGATGTTTATATCTGTAACTGTAAGTGGACCCCCATTTTCTAATTGTTTTTTAAATAAAGGAATGACAGAACCATTTGATCCAAGAACGTTTCCAAATCGTGTAACGATGTAATTTGTATTTGATATTTTATTTATACAGTTTACATAAATTTCAGCAACACGTTTAGTTGCTCCCATTACATTTGTAGGATTAACAGCTTTGTCTGTAGATACCATTACAAATTTTTCTACATTGAATTCATGTGATAAATCGGCAATAATTTTTGTTCCTTGTATATTTGTACTGATAGCTTCGTAAGGAAAGCTTTCCATTAAAGGAACATGTTTATAGGCTGCAGCATGAAAAACGAATTGAGGTTTATATTCATTGAATAAATTAAACATTCTATTCTTATCTCTTATATTTCCAACTACATAAATTATTTTTGATAGTTTTTCTTCAGAAATAATATATTTTAATGATTGTTGTACATCATATAAAGCAGACTCTGCTTGATCAATTAAAACTAACTGACTAAAATCCATTGAGGCTATTTGAAGAGAAATTTCACTACCAATAGAACCAGCAGCACCAGTAACAAATACAATTTTATTTTTTATATTTTCATTTAGAATAGGATTGTTTAACTCAATAGATTCTCTTCCCAGTAAATCTTCAATTTTTAATTGTCGTATTTGATCAGGTTTGTAAGTTCCATTGATCCATTTAGATATAGGAGGTATAATCTTTATTTCAACAGGTAATTTTTCTATTGATTGTGATAATTCAATTAATTCTGAATTAGTTGCATTTTGTATTGATATAATAATTTGAGAAATTTTATTTTGTAAAATAAAATCGGATGTTATTTCCTCAGCAGAATAAACTGTTATACCGTCTATCCTTTTTCCTTTTTTCGTTATACTATCATCTATAAATCCTATAATTTTATAAATTTGCTGAGTTTCATTTTGTAATATATCCCTTGTGATATATCCAGAATCTCCAGCACCATAAATAAGTACATTCGTAATTTTTTTATCTTTAATAAAAATGTATCTATAAATAAATTTATAGCATACTCTGGAATTTACCATGATAATTTTAGTCATCAAAAGATGTACAAATAATACAGAATAAGACATTCTGAAAATCATTGTTATAATCTTATGATTCGAATATTGATTTATAAAAAAATTTCTATAAATAAAACTAATACTTAACAAGATAAGAAATGCAACGATTATAGATTTAAATATGGTTTGATTATCTTTTAATCCTGTTTTTTTTATTATTCCTTTATACGTTTTAAAATATATAAAAGACAAGTAATAAACTAAGAGTACTAACGGAATTTGGTACAATAAATTTTCTACACTAAAAGTACTTAGAAAACTATTCAAAATAAAGTTACTTAAAACGTAACTTATTAATACAATTTCGATGTCTATTAACAATACTAACCAACGAGGTATATTGAATTGTTTACTAAATGGTCTCAAGATTCAAATTAATTTAATTATAAAATATTGTAAAAAAGTATAACCATATATATACTTTATTTTTCTTAATTTTTTTAACGAATAAATATAAAAATTATTATTCATTTTATATGTTAAAACTACTATTCATCGATGTTTTTATATAAAATGAATAAATCAATATTAGTTAATGAGTAGTTGATTTTAATTAATTATTAACTGTTTATTTATATTTTGTCTAAAAATAGTTAATTAATTATTATCTAAATATTTTTCTTAGATTTTAACAAAATAATACTCGAAAAATTATCAATTAAAAGCATATAATTATAATTTTCTGAGAATATCTATTTTTTATACTAGTTCCAAAAAAATTTAAATAATATTAACGCTTTATTTTTTTTATTATTTTATTGATTTAAACTACTTTTGCATAAATATTTTCCCAAACACACAATGGAACAAACAGCATTTCTTTTTTCAACAAGAGGATCAATCGATTTAGCAACGAAAATTTCAGATTATTACGGTCAAGAACTAGGTAAATCAAAAATAGTAGAATTCAGCGATGGTGAATTTGTACCAGCATTTGAGCAGCCAATTAGAGGAGCACGTGTTTTCTTAATAGGATCGACGATGCAACCAACGGATAACTTAATGGAATTACTTTTAATGTGTGATGCAGCAAAGCGTGCTTCTGCAAAAAGTATAACTGTTGTTATTCCTTATTTTGGTTTTGCTCGTCAAGATCGTAAAGATGCACCTCGTGTACCAATCGGTGCAAAATTGGTAGCGAAAATGTTAATGACTGCAGGAGCAACTCGTGTGATGACAATGGATTTACATGCAGATCAAATTCAAGGTTTCTTTGAAGTGCCTGTTGATCACTTATTTGCTTCTACAATTTTTGTTGATTATATAAATAGTTTAGGTTTAGATAATATTTGTATTGCTTCACCAGATATGGGCGGAGCTAAAAGAGCAAATACTTATGCTAAACACTTAAATGCAGATATAGTTATTTGTCATAAAGAACGTAAAATAGCTAACCAAGTTGATAGCATGATGCTAATCGGTGAGGTTGAAGGTAAAAACGTTATTTTAGTTGATGATATGATTGATACGGCTGGAACTTTAGCAAAAGCAGCTGAATTAATTATGGAAAAAGGAGCAAAATCTGTTCGTGCTATTGCAACGCATGGAGTTCTTTCTGGACCAGCTTATGAGCGTTTAGAAGCTTCTAAATTAACGGAAATTGCTATAACTGATAGTATTCCATTAAAAAATACTTCCACAACTAAAATAAAAGTGTTATCTTGCGCTCCACTTTTTGCGGATGTTATGCATTTAGTACATAGTAATAAATCAATTAGTCAACGTTTTGTTATCTAGTTATTTATAATTTTAAAATTAAAATATTTTTATTTAATATATTATGAAGTCAATTACAATTCAAGGTCAAAAAAGAGAAGACTTAGGTAAAGTGGCAACACGTAACCTACGTAATGCTGAACAAGTACCTTGTGTGGTTTACGGTTCTACAGAGCCTATCCACTTTTCAGCTGATGAAAAAGCTTTCAAAGGATTAGTTTATACTCCAGATGCTCATACAGTATCTATCGAGTTAAATGACGGAACTAAAATCCAAGCGATTTTACAAGATATCCAATTTCACCCAGTAACTGATAAAATCTTACACGTAGATTTCTATCAATTACAAGACGACAAATTAGTAACTATGGAAGTTCCTGTACGTTTAGTTGGTCGTGCTCGTGGTTTAGTTGCCGGAGGGGTTTTACGTTTTAACATGCGTAAATTAAAAGTTCGTGCTATTCCAGCAAACTTACCTGATGAAATCGTAATCGATATTACTCCAATGAGAATTGGTCACAAAATGTATGTTGAATCATTGAAAAATGATAACTATACATTTGCTCATCCAGATAATGCAGTAGTTGTTGCTATACGTACTTCTCGTAATGCAGTTAAAGACGCTGATCAAGATGAAGATGAAGATTAATAAATAATCTTTCGATATAATAATAAAAGTCACTCAGATACTGAGTGACTTTTATTTTAAAATTTAACAAAGATAAATTTGTCCGATTTAAAAATTGGTTTTATATTTGTCTTATAATTATTAAAGTTATAAAATAAATTGATGTTTTCAAAAGCGTGTGAATATGGTATAAAAGCTTCTGTTTTTATTGCAAAAGAATCTGTTTCAGGTAACCGAGTAAACTTAAAACAAATTGCTAATTCTATCAATTCGCCAGAAGCATTTACAGCAAAAATATTACAACAGTTAGTGAAAGCTAAAGTAATAACCTCTGTAAAAGGTAAATTTGGAGGTTTCGAGATGGATCGAAACAATTTACAAGATATAAAGTTAGTTACAATTATCAAGGCGATAGATGGAGATGGTTTATATCACAGCTGTATTTTAGGTCTTGTTGAATGTGATTCTAATAAGCCTTGTGCATTACACAGTAGAGTTTTTGGTATTCGTAAAGATTTGAGAGATATGTTAGAAAGAACTTCTATGTTCAATTTGATTGATGATATAGACAAAGGATTAGCATTTTTGAAGCATTAAATATTTTTTACTACTAATTAAGATAAAAATACCTTATTATCCGATTTAAAAATTTTAATTATGAAATTTACTATTGAGCTACCACAAACGAATATTTCACAACTGAATTATTCTGTTGAAACAAATTTAAATGAAGCATGCCAAAGACACCATAAAACTTTATTTTTTTGTTGGAATATTAGAGCAGGAATTGATAAAGGTGTAGATATACAAAGAATGATTGATTATGTAAATTGGTATGGAGAAAACATTCTATTTAAAAAAATGGAAATTGAAGAGAAGTATTTATTTACATTATTAGATGAAGATCATTATTTGATAAAAAGAGCTTTAAAAGAACATAGAAGGATAAAAAGATTATTTAAAATAGATCAGAAAAATCCGATGAAAAGCTTAATCTATATTGAAGAAGAACTTGATTTGCATATAAGATTTGAAGAGAGACAAATGTTTCCTGAATTTCAGAAAAATGCAACACAAAAAAAATTGAAAATAATAAATAACGAATTTAATACATTACTAACCAATAGTGATTGGAATGATCAATTTTGGTCATAACAATTGAATATACTTATCTTACTTATAATTTATTTTAAATGATTTTGATTTTATGTAAGTTCTAACTTGTGCAACTAGAATTTACAAAAAAATAAAAGGTTTGCTTTAGCAAACCTTTTATTTTTTTTATAAGTACTAAAAACTAATTTCTTTTTAACTATAATTGATTTAATTTTAGGTTATAATATTGCAATAGTGATTGAAGCGGCATCCTTTTTTGATTGAGCATTTCGACTTCGTTCAATAATCAAGTTGAAATGAATGATCAATTCGAAATACAATGAACAATCAAAAAAGATATAGCGTTAAAGCACGGTGCGAAGCAATTGCCCAAAATGTAATTATAGTTTTTGAAATGTTTAAATAGTTTTATTATTTTTTGATTTTTATCTCAAATATTTTGTCCCAAAGTTTACCTGTAACAAGCATATTACCATTTTCTTTAAATGTAATTCCATTAAATTCTTGAGCTTGAGAGTTACCTTGTTTCGCTTTTAAATCTCCCATATCAAATTTAGCAATTACAGCTCCCGTTTTAGGATCTATGACAACGATATTTCCATTATCTACATTTCCATTTTTGATATAAATATTAGAGTAAATTAAACCATCATGATATTCGATTTCATTTAAAAAACTATAAGGTCTTTCATTATCAAAAGCTTGAATTGTTCTTAAATAATTGAAATCTTTGTCATAATAGTGAATTCGTTGAGATCCTTCTGTTATAGCAAACTCATTTCCAACAGTTGTTAACCCCCATCCTTCAATAATTTGATTAGGCATGTCGAATTTTTTTACTTGATTGAAATTTAAATCATATTTATAAATAAAACGATCTTGCCAAGTTAGCTGATAAATAAAGCCATCCATCTCTGTAATACCTTCTCCAAAAACATCATCTTTTATTTGGTATAATTTAGTAGGAGTAGAAGCGCCAAGTTTATATTCTATAAGTCGTGTTTTACCATCTCTTAATCCTGTACCTTCGAAAATATTACCATTTTTGTAGTAAAAACCTTGAGTAAAATAATCTGGGTTATGAGGATAAGTTGCTACAACTTCATAATTCCAAGTTGCTGCTGGTTTATCTGCATAAACAACAAATGTAAAGTCACGAGAGTTTGTTTCTTCATCTCCTTTAAAAAACTTCAGATTCACAGTATGGTTTCCTAATCCAATAGTTTTCCCATCAATTTTAAAATTAGAAGAAACTTCTTGTTCATCAACAGAAACTACAACTTTAGTAATTCCGTCTAAATTAGAAATAGGAATATCAATATTATCACCTACTTTATATTTTTTTTGTTCTATACTAGAAACAGTTTCAGTGATAGCTGCATTGTTTTTTCCTGATGTATCTTTACAAGAGAAAAAAAGTGAAGTCAGCGTTAAGCAAAAAGATGCTGATATAAGATATTTTTTCATTTGATATTTTTATTTTTTTGATTTCTATTCAATAAAGAAACCTCTATACAAATATATTTAAATTCAATTCCAATGAAAATAAATTCAAATTATTTTGTTCTATTAGGGTTATTTTTGACAAATGCATCCCAACTAGAGTAGGAGCTACTTGTTCCAGTTGTTTTTCCTGAATTTAGGTAATGACATACAGCAACAGCTAAACCATCTGTAGCATCTAATCGTTTGGGAATTTCTTTAAGTCCCAATAAGTGTTGTAGCATTCCTGCAACTTGTTCTTTAGAGGCGTTTCCATTCCCTGTAATAGCCATTTTAATTTTTTTAGGAGCATATTCCACAACAGGAATATCTCTGTGTAGGCACGCAGCAATACAAACACCCTGAGCTCTACCTAATTTTAGCATAGACTGTACGTTGACACCAAAAAATTGAGATTCAATTGCTAGTTCATCAGGATGATATTGGTCGATGATAGCCAATGTTTTTTCGAATATTTTTTTTAGTTTAGTTTGTTGATTTGGTAGTTTATGCAACAGTAATTCATCCAAAGTAATCAAACGAATTTTGTTATTCTTTACTTCAATTAAACCATAACCCATCACCAATGTACCAGGATCTATTCCTAAAATAATTTTTTCCATTAATGCGAAGGTATTAAGATATTCTTAGATGAAGATTTACTTTATAAAAAAATCCTCATTAATTGATGAGGATTTTTTGTGATGTATTTTAAATAAATTGATTAAGCAGAGTTTCTACTTGCATTTATGTTCCCAAATAGAGATCTCATGACCATTTGTTCATATTCTTCTTTATGCTCACTTTCATTGTGAATTTTATTTAAAGCAAATTGTTGAATGACTAACAACGGTAATACAATTTTTTCTCGCATTTCTACAGAGGCTTTATTAAGTGGCTCATCTTGCATCAATGCAGAATATCCAGATATTTCTAAGGATAATTCTTTTGATAACTTAAATTCATCATGCAAAATATTCCAAAACTCACCATATTCAGGATCATTTTTCATGTAATAAGTCAAAGGAAAATATGTTTTTTGCATCGACATCATACTGTTTTGAATTAACGTTCTAAAAAAGCTAGAATTCTGGAACAAATCTTTAATTTCATTTATTCTTCCTTGTTTTTTAAATTCATTAATAGCAGTTCCAACACCAAAATAGCCAGGAATATTTTGTTTCAATTGACTCCATGAACCAACAAAAGGAATGGCACGTAAATCATCAAATTCTAATTGTTTATCTCCACCACGTTTGCTTGGTCTACTTCCTATATTTGTTTTCCCATAATATTTTACAGTACTCATATTTTCTAAGTAGGGCATAAATGAAGAATGATTTTTTAAATTTTCATACTTCTCATAACTAATTTTAGCTAATTCATCAATAAGAGTGCGTTGTTCAGGAGAAATCTGACTTGCATTTGTAGCAAAAACATCAGAAATTATTCCAGCTGTAAACAACTGTTCAAAATTATATTTTGCTTGTGGCAATGTACCATAATTAGACGTTATTGTTTGTCCTTGTATTGTAATTTGATTTTCGTGATTTGCAATTGTTTTTCCTTGCGAAGCATAAAACTCATGTGTTTTTCCACCTCCTCTTGCAGGAGGTCCTCCACGACCATCAAAAAAGATTACATCGATTTGATTTTTCTCGGATATAGCTGTTAAAATCTCTTTTGTACGATATATTTCCCAATTGGCTTTGATATATCCTCCATCTTTTGTTCCATCAGAAAAACCTAACATTATAGATTGTTTCCTTTTACGACGATTCAAATGATTCGCATATACAGGAAGATTATAAAGTTTGTTCATTGTAGTTTCAGCTCCATCCAAACCTCTTATGGTTTCAAACAAAGGAACAATATCAAAGTTGATTTCATCTTCTTTGTAGCCACAGAATTTGAATAATCCATATACGTTCAATATATCGAAAATAGTTTCTGAATTAGAAATGATATAACGATTTATACCTTGTTCTCCATTTCGTTGTTGAATTGTTTTTAATTGATATACATTCTTAATTGTATCCACAACAATTTCTTCTTCAAAATCATTAGGGTCAATTATAAAACTAGGATTTGTTAATAACTCAATTTTATCGATTTCAGATAATTCTAAGAAATTTTTACCTGTATATTTTTCAACAATTTGGTTAATTACTTTTTGATGAATTCTAGAATCTTGACGAATATCTAATGAAGCAAAGTGTAACCCAAAAATATTTACACGAGTTATAAAATCATCTAAAATATCTAAAAATGTTCCGTCATGTTTAGTGATTAAAGTTTCACGAATATCATGTAATCGTCTTTTTAAATCATCCAAACAAAGATTTCCCTCTTCACTAAACATATTTTGATAGATAATGTCACTCAATTCTTTTAACGGTTCAGTAATATGTTTAAAAGTTAAACGTCGACGCACATTTTTTAAATGATGATAGTAATTTTTAAGAATACTTGTTCGTAATAAATTAGCTACTTTCCATGTAATTTCTGCTGTAACAAAAGGATTTCCATCTCTATCTCCACCAGGCCAAAATCCTAATTGGATAACAGTTGATTTTAAAGGAGATTTTTCTGTGAAAAATAATTGATTAATTTCATTGTTCAATTTCCCAATGGCTTGGTAATAAACATTTCTCAGGTAATAAACAATAGAAACAGCTTCATCATAAGGAGTAGGTTTCTCTTGATTAATGAAAGGTGTTTTTCCTAATTGTTGCAATAAAAGGTCAATATTACTTACAGAATCATTTTGAATGTAATCTCTTAAATCTTGAATAATTTGTTGAACATTAGTAGGATAAAACTGAGTTGGATGTGCTGTAAAAACAACGCGAGTTACAAAATTGTTCATTTTTTCTCGAACTTCTTCAACTTTGTTTTGGGCCAAAGCAACATGGTAAATGCCTTCTATACTTCCTTTCTCATTATCTGGGTGCAGAGAAGAAAAAGCAGCATCTTCTATACTATCAAATAATACAACCTGACGTTCTATATATTGAATAATACGATACATCAAATCTATTTTTTCTTCTTCAGTCTCTAGATCAGTATATTTTTCTAAAAAATCACTTATAATTTCATTTGGGGCTTTTCCCTCAGGTAAGCCATTTTTACTTTCTTCATATAAGAAAGGAATAAGTGAACCAATTTTTTGCATCTCATCATAAGGCAAGCTCATAAAAAGACTGTTGTAAATCTGAAACTTATTTTCCACAATTTGGTGGAATTTAAGCTGAGAGGAATTTGTACTTCTCATTAGTAGGTATTTTGTGTTTTAGTAAATGTAAAAAAAAACAATAATAAATACCTTCAAATTAATGCCGAATTATATAACCGTTTAATAAATACTTTAATTTTATAGAAACAAAATAAGCTATCCATAAATTTTGAATAGCTTATACTTATATAAAGTTTTTTAAAATTATATTATTTGGGCAATTGCTTCGCACCGTGTTTTCTGCTAAATCTTTTTATATTATACATTCAAAGAATGTTCAATATAAAAAGGATACCGCGTCAACCACTATTGCAAACTAGTAAATAAAATAGCTAGTTTACTAAGATTATAATTGATTTAATTTAATTAAAGGTTCTATGAATTCTCTTGTATTAGACAATCGAGGAACTTTATTTTGTCCACCTAATTTTCCTCGAGATGCCATCCATTCAAAAAATAATTGTTTTCTAGCTTTATGAACAACAGGAGGATTTAATGTCATATTATTATAACGTTTTGCTTCATAATCAGAATTAACATCTTGTAAAGATTTATCAAGAATTTTAACGAATAGATCAAAATCTTCAGGTTCTTTATCAAATTCAATAATCCATTCATGTGCTCCTTTTTCTTTTCCTTCCATAAAAATAGGACCAGCAGTATAATCAGAAATAATAGAATTTGTTTGTAGGCAAGTTCTTTTTAATGCTTCTTCAGCATTTTCTATCATTAATTCTTCACCAAAAGCATTTATATAATGTTTTGTACGTCCAGAAACTACAATTCTATGAGGATTAGTCGATGTAAAACGAACAGTATCTCCAATAATATATCGCCATAAACCACCATTAGTTGTAATTACCATCGCATAATTTTTATCAACTTCTACTTCGGCAATGGTAAGAAAACGTTGGTCATCAGAACCAAAATCTTCCATTGGAATAAATTCATAAAATATACCATTGTCCAATAACAATAATAAATCTTTGTTATGCAATTGATCTTGTATTCCAAAAAAACCTTCCGAAGCATTATATAATTCGAAATAATTTAATTGTTTTTTAGTAATCAAGTTATAGTTTTCTGCATAAGGTTTAAAGCTAATTCCTCCATGAAAAAAAACTTCTAAGTTAGGCCAAAGTTCATCCAAATAATTTTTACCAGTAGTTTCTAATAATTTATTTAGAACAACCAACATCCAAGAAGGAACACCAGTTAAAGAACCTACATCCTCATTTTTACAAGCATTAATAATAGCATCCATTTTTGTATTCCAATCAGACATCAAAGAAATTTCTCTGTTTGGAATATTTTTCATTTCTGCATAAAAAGGTAAGTTATCAATCAAAATAGCAGATAAATCACCAAAACGAGTATCATATTTTTGGTATAATTCACTACTTCCTCCAATTCTTAAATTTTTACATGTAAAAATATCTGTTTCAGGATTAGCATTTAAGTATAAAGCAAACATTGTTTTTCCTGCAGCATAATGACAATCTTCTAAGGATTCTTTACTGATAGGAATAAATTTACTTTTGGCATTTGTTGTACCAGATGATTTCGCAAACCATTTGATTTTTCCATTCCAAGTAACATCTTTTTCGCCTTTTCGAGCTAATTCTATATAAGGTTCAAAATCTTCGTAATGCACAGCAGGCACTTGTCTTTGGAAATCATGAATCCTCTTTATTTCATTAAAGTGATATTTTTTTCCATAGATAGTAGATTTACCTTTTTTAAGATTGTGAAAAAGAACTCGTTCTTGTGTGCCAATTGGATTTGCGATGCTTTCTTCAATAACATTCATTCTGTTACGCATCATAATTTCCATAATCTTATTGACTATTCCCATCCAATAAAAGTTTTGTAGATTTACACAAATTTAATAAACTTTAGTTAGCAAAATGCAGTTTGAAGGACAAATTCGAAAAATGACGACAGAAAATCATTCTCCAATTAATTATTATTGGAATTTTAAAGATGATTTTATTGTGATGAATCAATTATTAGGTAAAAAAATTAAAATTACTTTTGATCATTATGAGTGTTTAGGTTGTCATGAAGATAAAGAAATTTATCAGATGGGATATTGTAAAAATTGTTTTTTTACTTTACCAGAAGCTAATCCAAGTATTATAAATCCTGAACTATCTACAGCTCATCTAGGGATTGCGCAAAGGGATTTGGAATGGGAACAAAAATTTGAATTACAGCCTCATATTGTTTATTTAGCAAATTCTTCTGGGGTAAAAGTTGGCGTAACTCGATTAACTCAAGTTCCAACGCGTTGGATAGACCAAGGAGCTTCTGAAGCTATTATTATTGCACGTACAGATAATCGTTATGAAGCTGGTATGATAGAGGTTTCTTTGAAAGATGTTATTACAGATAAAACAAATTGGCAAAGAATGTTGAAAAATGATGTTCCTGAAGTTAATTTATCTGATAAATTCCATGAAATTAAAAGTTATGTGAATAAAGATTTTACACAATTTTTGGTTGATGAACCTGAGGTTTTAATATTAAATTATCCTGTAAATTCTTATCCAGAAAAAGTAAAATCTTTAAACTTGAAAAAAACACCAGTTATAGAAGGTGTTTTAAAAGGAATAAAAGCTCAATATTTAATATTTGAAGATAATTCAGTTTTTAATGTTCGTGGACACGAAGGATTTTATGTAAAATTTGAAATATAATTTTTTATTATAACCTGTTGTGCATTTTGTTTATTTTATTAACAAAACTGTCATTTCGAGTGGAATTCTATAAGAATTTTGTATCGAGAAA
>DJDD01000006.1 GCA_002430925.1 Flavobacteriales bacterium UBA5933 | reverse complement strand
AATCACTATTGCAAATGAATGGCGAATCATAAACGAATTTATATTTAAAATAAGATAAGTAATAATTCAAAAAATAATTAAAACAACTTCATTTATAAAAAAAACAAAGGCTCGATTTTTTCGAGCCTTTTTATTATTCTTCAACATCATCTTTTATAATAGGTTTTGTTGTATTCGGTATTGTATGATATAAGTTACCTAAGTAAACTTTACTGTAAGAATTAAATAATTGTAATAATTTAAAATAGTTCACATCATTTAATTGCATATTATTACCTGTGTTAGTTAAAGCACTATTAATAAAATCTCTAACCTTATATGAAGGGATTTTTAAATCTTTTGTAAAATAATCATCTCCAAAATAGTTTTTTATTTTAGTTATTTTATCATATTTATCTTCATAGTCAAGTAAAGCTTTACGCTGTTTTGCTTTACCCGAAAAAACATCATATAAACGACCCACATCTAAACGTGTTAATGTAATATCTCCACTAAATAATCCTGCCTTTATAGAAGATGTATCTTTTATTGGTTTCAAATCAGGATTTACTCCTAAGCTTTTATAAAGATTCGTTATAACATCTTGTTTTTTTCCATTTTTAGTATCTTTTTCCAAAATACCAGTTAATTTATGACCAATGAATGCAGTTTGTAATTGAATTGTTTCAATAGCAAGATGTACTAAAATTACAGTTTTATCAAAAAGATTAGGTTTCAAAACGATAGATCTATTTTCATACCAATCTGATTGAATTTTAAGTGTATCATTTACTTTTGCTTCTATAAAAAAAGTTCCTGTAAAATTAGAGATAGTTGTATGTTTTGTACGCGTATTTGTAATGTAGATACCTTCTGCTGTATCATCAGAATTATCAATAATAATATTCCCCTGTATCCATTTTTCTTGTGAAAAAGCAAATGGTGAAAAAAGAAGAATAAAATAAGTGAAGAGTGATTTCAATAGATGTTTATTAATGTGTTAAATTTCTATACGAAGATATATTTTAAATGATTATTAGATATAATGTTAACAAATATTTGCTAAAATTTTAATATATATTAAGAATAGTTATTGATTTTGATTTAATTCCTTTAAGTAATCTTTAGCATATGATTCTAAATCTATCATTATAGAACCAAATTGTCTACTTAAAACTTTATCTTTTAAAGGATATCTTGCATTCACATAATATAAAAATTCTTCTATTTTATATTCAGGTATATGTAGTTGCTCTGTATAAAAATCTGTTGGATAATAATGTTTTACTTCTTGTATAAGAGAAATCTTTGCTTCGTAATTTTTAACTCTTCTTTCATTTCTGTAAAAACCATTTATATGTCCAATTAATCTAACTGGATTTAAAACGTCTAATGGTTTAAATTTAGCTAAATCTCTTTGTGGTTCTAAGTCTCTTAATCTTTGATCTAAACCTATTCTATCATATAAATCAGTTTTATCATCTTTGTGAAACTTAGGTTGTAATGGTCCTTTCCCTAAAGTAACATCACTCAATTCTATTGTCTCAATATCTAAGTGTACTTGTAAATATCCTTTGTTATAAATAGATTCATTAACAACAATTTTTCTTGTGGTAACAAAGTCAGCTTCATAGGAAATAGTGTCACCAATATTTGCCTGAATAGAGTAGTAGCCATTAGAATTAGAAAACGTTCTAGAATCTGTTCTAGAATTTTCTATGCGTACTCCAGAAACAGCAACTCCATTTTCACTTCCTTCATCTACAACCACAGATCCAGTTATTAGTTTATTTTGAGAATAACTAATAACAGATGAAAAAACTATAAATATAGAAAACCAGCTTCGCATAATTTTAAGCTTTGAATTTTTGTTTCATTTTTGACCAACGATATTTTCTAATAAATTTCTCTTGATCTTTATTTACCATTTTTTTTGATTTTTTACCAGCAGCTTCAAAAAAACCACTTAAATAATAAAAAATATACGATAATTTTCGTTTTCTGAAAGCAAGTTTACTTGCTGCTATAAGTGTTATCCAAAAACCATAACCTAACATATAGTATGCATTTCCTTGTTTATAAAGAGCTGCTTTGTTATAGCTCGCACCAGTAGGTTTTAGATGTTTTACATGAAGAGTTTCTATTGTTACAATTTTCCAATTATAATATTTACACAATAATTCATCTACAGTATCCCAACCCATTTGAGGACGTAAACCACCTATTTTTTCATAACATTCTTTTCTATATGCTTTGAAAGCTCCACGTATGTGATCCTTATCAGTTAAATTTTCTAATATCCAGTTACCTTTTTTTTCAATGTAAGCAAATCCTCCAACCATAGCAATATTTTCATTTTGATTGAATTCATTTACTACCACTTCAAAATAATCTGTTGGTAATTCTAAATCAGCATCTAATTTAACAATAATATCGAAATTAGGATCAGCAATTTCGTAACCTTTTAAAAAAGCTTGTACAACCTTACTTCCTGGCTGGTGTTCACTTTTAGAAAGAATATTTCTTATTTTTATGAATGGATATTTTTCTACATATTTTTCTACAATTTCTTGTGTTTTATCTGTGGAATTATCATTCACAATAATTACTTGATAGGGCAGTAGAGTTTGTTGTACTATTGTATCTAAAGTTATTGCAATAAAATTTTCTTCATTATGTGCAGGTATAACGATAGTATATTTAGTAAGTAAAGTTTTTGTTTCGTTCTGCGTAGACAGCATAATATCTCGGTGTAATTCTTCTTAATAATGGTCTTATTCCTAATTTATTTGAAGGATGTGTCCATTTGTGACGATGTATAACATTCCAGCCTGCTTTCTCCATTAACATATCAAATTGCCAATCTTCAAATTCGTGATAATGTACATCCCTTGGATCATTTTTATTACGATAGGCTTCAGAAAACCATAATCTCATCGGAATACTTGCTAATAACTTGTCTCCAGGTAAATTTCTAAGTACTTCCATTGGATTAACTAGATGTTCTAAAATTTCTAAAGCTGTAACAAAGTTAGCATCATAATTTTGTAATTCTTTATAATGATAATCTAAATCTTCACCATTGGTATTTTGCACATTGTACCCATTCTCTATCATTACATCACTAAATGGATTTTTAATTCCTAGATCTAATATTTTATCTGTAGGTTTTGCAAATTTATTTAATAGTGTCAACGTTTCATTATATCGCTTTTGCGGATATATTTTATACATCTTAATATTCTCTTTTTATGGGTTAAATTTAGTCATCTATATTTAATAATAAATATTTAAGTGTTCTTTTTTTTAAATATATTAGATAAAAAGTTTATTTATTACCAATATGTACTTAAAAATGAGTTATTTTTATAAAATCAAAATTTTTTACTTTGATGTATTAAAATAAAAA
>DJDD01000194.1:822-31483 GCA_002430925.1 Flavobacteriales bacterium UBA5933 | reverse complement strand
GAGACAGCCTCTTTTATTTTTATATTTCTTTGACTGTAATAATATTTACAGGACAAGCTTTAGCTGCTCTGTCACAGTTGTCGGCTATCGTATGATCTGGATCTTTCAATGTATGAAAACCTTTTTTATCAATTGATTTTAATAACACAGATTTACCATCTTTTTTTGACATACGAAAACGTTCTGGTGCCAATTCATAACAATAGTTGCATCCGATGCATTTATCGCGTTGTAACGTAATAATGACCATGTTTAACTATTTTTTAGTGTGAATAAGCTCCTTCCGAAACACTGTTTTGTTGTGTTCCTGGCTCTTCAACTTTTACAAGTTTATATAATTTGTCTGAAGGACGAATACGGAATTCCATTGGTAATGTAATACTATCTCCTTTTTTTGCGATATCTCCTTTTACATCCTCAACAAACATAGATGGAACAATCATTTCTTTTGCTCCTGTTGTTGGACCAGTAACTAAGATTAAATCACCTACTTTAAGGTCATACGCATCAATTACAAATTGTCCGATATTAGTTTTTGGGAAATAATGAACTCCTTTACCAATGTAAACTTTCTTCTGAGTTGCCATAGATCCTGGAACTGCAGACCATTCACCTAATTTTTGACCTAAATAATATCCAGACCAAAAACCACGATTATAAACTGTTTGTAATAATCCCATCCAGTAATCAACTTTATCCTTAGAAAATGTTCCATCAGCAATAGAATCGATTGCTTCACGGTAACAACGGATAACTGTTGCTACATATTCAGGAGAACGTCCACGACCTTCAATTTTTAATACTTTAATTCCAGCATCCACTACTTCATCCAAAAATTCCATTGTACATAAATCTTTAGGAGACATCATGTATTCGTTATCTAATTCGATTTCGAAACCTGATTCCTGATCTATAACAGTATATTTTTTACGACAATTTTGTTTACATGCCCCTCTATTCGCAGAAGAATTATGAGAATGTAAGCTTAAGTAACATTTTCCAGAAACGGCCATACATAATGCACCGTGTCCAAAAATTTCAACTTCAACTAAATTTCCACTAGGTCCACGAACATCATCTTTTATAATTTGTTCACAAATTTTGTTTATTTGTTTTAAGCTTAGCTCACGAGATAATACCATTGTATCTGCAAACATTGCATAAAACTTAACTGTTTCTATATTTGTAACATTAATCTGAGTAGAAATATGAATTTCTACACCAATTTGTCTTGCATAAGCAATAACAGATTGATCCATTGCAATAACAGCAGTTATATTTGCTTCTTTTGCACGATCTAATAAGTTTTTGATTAATGACAAATCATGATCATATATAATAGTATTTAATGTAAGGTAAGAACGCACACCTTTTTCCTCACAACGTTTTACGATTTCTGGTAAATCGTCCATTGTAAAGTTTATTGATGCTCTCGCACGCATATTCAACTGCTCTACTCCGAAATATACAGAGTCTGCACCGTTATCTAATGCAGCTTGTAACGATTCGAAATTTCCAGCAGGAGCCATCAACTCCATTTTTCCATCTTTGGTCATACGAAAATTCTGATTTTAAGGGGCAAAGGTACAAAAAATATAAGTTTATATTGATTATAAATTAAAGCAAATTGAAAATGAACTCTTTAACAGATAAAAAATGGAACAAAAAATTCTATTAAATATTGATAGAAAAAGGATTAATTTTGCACAATGCAAATAGAAAGTCTTCAAAATCCAAGGATAAAAAACTTGCTGAAACTGCAAGAAAAATCAAGAGAACGTAAAAACCAAGGTTTGTTTATTATTGAGGGAACTCAAGAAAATGAATTAGCCCTAAAAGGTGGTTACGAAGCAGTCGAAATTTATATTTGTGATGATATTTATACTCATTCACTTCAATTTGGTAATGCAAAGGTTTTTACAATAACAAAACCAATTTTTGAAAAATTAGCTTACCGTAAATCAACAGGTGGAATAATTGGTGTTTATAAAACCAAACCGGCACAATTACAAGACTTACAATTGCCAGAAAATGCATTAGTTGTTGTACTTGAAGCTGTAGAAAAACCAGGAAATCTTGGAGCTATTTTACGTACAGGAGATGCTGCAAATGTAGATGCTGTTATTGTTTGTGACGAGACAGTGGATTTTTTTAATCCAAACGTCGTTCGTTCATCTGTAGGAACTTTATTTACAAATAATATTGCCTCAGGAACCAAAGAAACAGTATTAAATTTCTTGAAAGATAAAAATATACAAGTTGTTTCTACTTTTTTAAGAGATGAAACAAAAAATCTTTATGATACAGATTTTTCATCGTCATCTGCAATTGTTTTAGGCACAGAAGCTACAGGACTTTCGGATTTTTGGGCAGATAACTCAGATGTTTTAATCAAAATACCGATGTTAGGTTTTGTAGATTCGTTAAATGTAAGTAATGCAGCTGCGATTTGTGTTTACGAAGCTGTAAGACAAAGACAGAATTAAGAAATTATAGAATAAATCTTATATATTTGACCAATGGGAATAATTATCTTAGAAAATATAAAAATATACTCTAATCACGGCTGTTTAGAAGAAGAAGCAAGAATCGGATCTGATTATTTGGTCGATTTAGAAGCTCATGCAGATTTTTCTAAAGCTTGTGAATCAGATGAATTAGTTGATGCATTAGATTATGTGTCATTAAATAAAATTGTTAAAGAAGAAGTTGGTATTCGTTCAAAATTATTAGAACATGTTTGTAAAAGAATATTAGACCGTATAGGTCAAGAACTTACAACTGTAACTTATGCAAAGGTGAAACTTTCTAAATTGAATCCTCCTATTGGTGGACATGTAGAAAAAGTAAGTGTTATTTTAGAAAAATCATTTTAAAGTTTTTTTTTCTAAAATTTTTAATATATTTGCAGTCCAAAAGAACAAGAATGGTTCCTTGACCGAGAGGCTAGGTAGCGGTCTGCAAAACCGTCCACAGCGGTTCGAATCCGCTAGGAACCTCTTTTTAAAGTCAATTATCTATAAATTAGATAGTTGGCTTTTTTTGTTTTTAAAACGTGTCTTTTTTTATAATTAAGCTTATTCTATTTTAATACCTAATCACTCAAAAACTGAATTATATTGAAGGAAAAATTATTCAAATGTCTATTGTGAAGGCTTTACGAAATTCTTATCTATGTTATAAATAACAAAACCTACTTTTTAGTAGGCTGTAAAATTTGTTTTAGTGGAACTGGTGGAACTTTTTGTTCATATTGAAGATCAATATATGTCATATATATAAATAAACCAAAGTATACCAATTCGTGTACTATTAATAGATTATTTCATTAAAGCAATTGCTATTTTTAATCTTAATGATTCTGAAAATTCAACTTTATAAATCAACTCACAAATAATTTCATGTAACAAACATTTGTCTATTTTATTATCAGCAACACTAACAGCTATATTTTCCATTTGTTTGATAAATTTATCCACTAAAAAGTCTGCTCCATTAATTTCTAAAAAATAAGCAGACAAAACTATTGAAGATCTTTTATTCCCGTCATTAAAAGCATGATTTTTATTTATTGAAAAAAATAAATGACACAATTTATCCTCTAAATTTTCATAATAAAAATCATTCTGTATATGTTCAAGTATACTTTCTAATAATCCCTTATTTAATAAACCTGGTCTACCTCCAGATTCTTTTATGATATAATCTTGTACTTGAATTGCATGCTCAAGATTAAAATATTGATATAACATATGTAGTTACAAATTTATCTTTCTTTCAATCTTTTAAAAACTTCAATATTCTCGTCTATCCTTTCTTGAAGAGTTTTACTTCGATCTCCTAAAAATTTTTGATAGTCACTTGAAGGAATACTTTGTATATACTTTTCTAATCTTTCATGAATGACTTCTCTAAAACCATAATCTCTAGATGCCATTTTTATTCTTGCATCTTCTAATTGTGGTATCCAAAATCTATGTTGAGTAAACTTTCCTATTAAGTCATTTAATTCTAAAGGTGTAAGTTTTCTATTTAATTCTTCATATTTAAATTTCATTTCATCAGCAATCCCTATTTCAAATGAAGCAATTAATTTCAAAACCTCAGCATACATCGTTTCTCGTGGATTTTCTTTATCCTCTAGCTTCAATATTTGTTTATAATCAGATGCATTTTCATGAAAAATCGCTTGATATATTGCATCTGTATATATACTATATTTAGCATTTCCCATGTCTAAATATCTACTTAAGGCACTCGCAAACTCTTTCCTATACTCAGGCTCTCTTAAAATAGCAACAAAATACTCTTCATCTCTTTGATTGATATATTTAGTTTGTCCTCCAACTTTCTGGTTTAAACTATCTATTACTAAGTCTAAAATTGTACTTCTAATTGATTTTGCTCTTTCACTTTCTGTTAAAAGCATTCCTATATTTAAAAATGACCGAAAATTAAAAACAGCTAATGCTTTCAACCTATTAAGTTTTTGTTTATCAGTTTCTTGTTTTGACAGAGGGACATCAATGTCCTTCTGTGGAACTTCATCAATATCTGAATATATTATGTGCCCAAATAATTGCTTAAACTCCTTTAACTTTTGTCCTTTCAAAATACAATAGCCATTATGAATTAACTCCCTTTCAGAAGATTCAATATACCTTCTAATTGTTCTGTCATTAACTTCATAAAAATCTGCTATTTGTGCCGTTGTGAAACGATATTCTCCATCATATAACATACCTGTTATACCTAAAAAAACCTGTATATTTTCAATAAAATCTGGATTATTAAGTATATTTTGTCTATCAATTGGTGAACCTGTTAAATCCATAGTCATAATGCTGATTATTAGTTATTTAATTTCACAGAAGGACATCAATGTCCTTCTGTGAAATTATATTTAAAAGTAAATTTAATAAAAAAAGAAATTCATTTAAGCTTATAATATAATATCAATGATGTAATATTACAATAAACTCGATTATTTTCTTTAGTGTTTAAAATAAACAATTCGAATTTTTAAAGTTTAAACACTCACGTACGACTGTAAAAAATTAGATTCTAATATTGATAAACATATTTCAAAATTTTTCTATTACTATGTTTTAATATAATGCTAAGAATTATTAACAATAGTTTTATAAAAAACGTTTATATAAAAGTAACCGAAAAAATTTCTTTATTAATCTCTTTTTTTACGAGTCAAAAACTCTTCAAGTTCAGATCTACGCCTACGTAATGACCCCAGTAAAATCTTTAGTCAAAGTTTTCTTATAAGCTTGTGTTAAGACTTTAGAGAAATTTTTAAACAGAATAAATCTTTTTATTTGTTTTGTAATTTAATAATAAACTAATTTTTAACCATAAAAAAAATAATCTGATGAATTCATCAGACTATTTTATATATTAATTGCTCTATTTATTAAGATCGAGCCCTTCTTATGTATAAGATAATTGTTATTATACCAAAGCTTATATTGGGTAACCAAGAAGCTATTAATGGCGAAACATAGCCTTTTTCAGAAAAAATAGAAGTTGTTTGAGAGAAAAAGATATAAATGAATGCCAGCGTAATACCAACAGCCAAATTGATACCAATCCCTCCTCTTCTTTTCTTAGAAGATAGAGACAAAGCCAAAATGGTTAAAATAATAGTAGAAAAAGGAGTACTTAATCTATTATTCAATTCATTTTGATAAGCATTTACATTTGCAGAACCTTTGGATTTTTGATTCTCAATGAAATCACTTAATTCAAAAGTATTCATTGTCTCAGCTACATAACCTTCAGGTAAAATTTCATCAGGAGTTACAGGTAATTTAAAATTTTCAGAAGCTTCATATTTTAATTTCTCTGTATGATCTTTATTAATTTCTTTTGTATAAACACTTACTAAAGCATAAGCAGAATCTTTTTCATTCCAACTGAAACTTGCAGCAAGGACTTGTTTTTTTAACTCTGTTGAATCAAACTTTTGATATGTAAATGCGTTACCAAGTTTATCTGTACGATCATAACTATCAACAAAAACAAATTCGTTAGGAGAAACCTGAGAAGCTATTCTTTGTCTTTTATAGTATTGTTCTTTATCTCCACTACTAAGCAAATGGGTATATTGATATTTATTCTTTTTGATATTAGCCCATGGCAAAATAACGTTTCCTACAATCATTGCAGAAGAAGCAAGAAAAATAGCAACCCAAACATAAGGTAAAGTAAACCTAAAAAAACTAATCCCTCCAGAAAGCACACCTACTATTTCGGTTTGCATTGTTAGCCGAGAAGTAAAATAAATAACAGTAATAAAAACAGCAATTGGTAAAAATGTATTGATAATCCAAATAGACCAATAAGGGTAAAATTGAGTTAGTGCAATAAAAGCTGTTGATCCACTATCGTTTATACGTCCTAATTTCTGACTAAGATCGACAATTACGGCAATAGTAGAAAGTATAAGAACCATAAAAACAAAAGTTCCTAAAAAATTTCGGACAATATATTTATCAATTATTTTCAAATTACATTCTTTGTTTTAGTTGTGGAACTATTTGCTCTTTCCATTGTGCAAAATCTCCTGCTAATATATGCTCTCTTGCAACTTTTACCAAATCTAAATAAAATGCAAGATTATGAATAGAAGCAATTTGCTTACCTAAAGCCTCATTAGCGTTAAATAAATGGCGAACATAAGCTTTCGTGTAATAGCTATCTACATAACTTGTTCCACTTTCATCTAATGGTTCAAAACAATCTTTCCATTTTGCATTTTTCATGTTCATTACACCATTCCATGTAAATAACATTCCATTACGTGCATTACGAGTTGGCATTACACAATCAAACATATCAACACCAAGTGCAATACATTCTATAATGTTCCAAGGTGTACCAACACCCATTAAGTAACGAGGTTTATCTTGTGGAAGAATTTCTGTAACAATATCTGTCATTTCATACATTACAGGTTCTGGCTCTCCTACAGAAAGTCCACCAATGGCATTTCCTTCAGCTCCAAAGTCAGCAATATATTTTGCAGATTCCTGACGTAAATCTTTAAAATCATTTCCTTGTACAATAGGGAAAAGAGTTTGTTTGTGACTGTAATATTCAGGATTGTTATTCAGCCAAGTTCTACAACGCTCTAACCAACGGTGTGTAACATGCATAGCACGTTTTGCATCATGGTATTTTGCTGGAATTCCTGTTAATTCATCAAAAGCCATAAAGATATCAGCTCCAATAAATCGTTGTATTTCCATTGATTTTTCAGGCGTAAACATATGGTAAGAACCATCGATGTGGGATTTAAAACGAACCCCTTCTTCAGATTTTTTACGGCTTGTTGCCAATGAATAAACTTGGAATCCTCCAGAATCTGTAAGAATTGGCTTTTGCCAATTTATAAATTGGTGTAATCCTCCTGCTTTATGTAAAATATCTGTTCCTGGTCTTAAATACAAGTGATAAGTATTTCCAAGAATTATTTGTGCTTTGATGTCTTCTTCTAACTCTCGTTGGTGAACAGCTTTCACTGTACCAACAGTACCAACAGGCATAAAAATAGGTGTTTGTATTTTTCCGTGATCAGTTTCTACAACACCGGCTCTTGCCTTAGAAAATTCATCTTTTTTATCAATTGAAAATTTCATAGTGTGCAAAGATATTAATTGTTTAGTATGTTATGAGTTGGATTATAAAAAAATAACAAAAAAATATGTATAAAACAGGTTTTTGTTTAAAAAAATAAAGTTTTTAAACACTGTTTTTTTTGATAGAGTTATACTTTGGTATTATTTTTATAGAATAATAGTAATTATAAAAAATAAAAAAAATCGAAATGAACGGACAGGAACAAGTAGACAGTTTAAAGGATGTAATAGAAACTCCATTTAAGGATGTGGAATATTTAACAAATCTTGTTGTTACAGAAGGTGCAAAATTTGGTTGGGGTTTATTATCTGCATTAATTACTTTATTTATAGGTTTTTGGGTTGCAGGAAAACTTAAAAAAATGATCGAAAAAAGAATGATTGCAAGAAATGTAGATCTTTCAGTTCGTTCTTTTTTAATTCCAATTATCAATATACTTTTAAAACTTATTGTAGTTATTTTTGTTGTAGGAAGACTAGGATTAAATGCATCAGGATTTATTGCTGCACTTGGTGGTGCTGGATTAGCAGTAGGTTTAGCATTACAAGGATCATTATCTAATTTTGCAGCGGGTATTCTTATTATTCTTTTCAAACCATTTAAGGTTGGAGATTATATTGTTTCTCAAGGAAATGAAGGTACTGTAGAATCTATTAGTATTTTAAATACAGTAATAGCGACTTCAAAAGGTCAAGTAATTACTTTACCTAACGCAAATTTATTCAACAATCCTATTACCAATTATTCTGTAAAAGAACACCGTCGTTTAGATGTTAACGTTGGTATTTCTTATGATGATGATTTTGATAAAGCTAAAAAAATATTATTAGCCGTTTTAGATAAAAATGATTTGGTAGATGATTCTCATCCTAAAACAGTAGAAATTCTTGAATTTGCAGATAGTAGTGTAAACTTAGCTGTACGTTGTTTTGTAAAAAATGGAGATTATTGGACTGCATATTGGCAAATTTATAGAGCAGTAAAATATGCGTTAGATGAAAATAATATATCTATTCCTTACCCTCATACAGAGATGATTATTAATAATAACAATAATGATAAAGCTGTTCAAGATGCTTAATTTTGTAATAAAATAATGAAATATTTTTTTATATTATTTCTATCTATTATTTCTTCTGTGCATTCTTTTGCACAGAATGAAATAATTGAAAAAGAAATACATTCTGATTTTTATAAAACTCAATTCACGGGGCTTTATATTTATAATCCAGAAACAAAAGAAGAAGTATATAGCTATAATGCAGATAAATATTTTACACCTGCATCAAACACAAAAATCTTTACGCTATATACAGCCATGAAAACTTTAGGAGATTCTATTCCTGCTTTTAAATATAAAATTTTAGGAGATGAACTTCATATAGAAGGAACAGGAGATCCAACCTTTCTAAATCCAATTTATAAGAACAATCGTGTTCTTGATTTCTTAAAAAATAATGGGACAAAAATCGTTTTTCATTGGAATAATTTTGATGAAGAGTCATTTTTGCCAGGTTGGACTTGGGACGATTTCAGAAAAGATTATGCTCCAGAAAGAAGTCAATTTCCAATTCACGAAAATATTGTTTCTATCTCAAGATCGGGTAACTTAGTAAGTACTTTTCCTGCATATTTCAAAGATCTTACAGAGATTAAAGAAATGCCAGAACCAAGAAATTTTTATGAGAATAAATTTTATATCGGTAATCAAAAACGTTACGAAAAAGTACCATTTATTGTAAACGAAGATGTTATAGAGAAGTCTTTATCACAAATTGTTGGTAAACCTGTAGATATGGTAAAAACAAATATTTCATCAGATTATAAAGTATATTACAGCGAAAAAGCAGATAATATTTATAAAGTAATGATGGAGAATAGTGATAATTTCCTAGCAGAACATTTACTTTTGTTAGTGTCTAGTACATTACCAGGAAAATTAAGTGCAACAGAAGCCATAGATTATTCAAGAAATAAATTTTTAAAAGGTTTAAAACAACAACCAGAATGGTATGATGGTTCAGGATTATCTCGTTATAATTTATTTACACCACAAAGTTTTGTACAGGTTTTAGAAAAATTATACAATGAATTTCCTGAAGAACGACTATTTTCAATTTTCCCAAACGGCGGAAAAACAGGAACAATAAAAAATAGATACAGAGATACTAAGGAGCCTTATATTTTTGCTAAAACAGGAACACTTAGTCATATTGTCTCTTTAAGCGGTTATATCATCACAAAGTCAGGGAAAACATTAATTTTTAGTCTGCTGAATAATAATTCGACCAAAGATTTAACCCTAGTTAGAAATCAAAACGAAAAACTTTTGAAATTAGTAAGAGATAATTATTAATCAAATAAATTTCTGAATATCAATTCGTATATAGTATTTTTTACAAAATAAATTTTATTTGCAAAAGGGATAGCAGCGACATCCTTTTTAGATTGGGTATATTTCTATTTAATGCTTGTATTTCGGCTAGGACATTGAGCGAAGTATAAATACAATGACCAATCTAAAAAGATACAGCGAATAGCCCGCCCGAAGGGTTTGCCCAAATGCTACTTATACTATAACGATAAGATTTTCTATATTTTACATTTAGTTTTCGCTACCACAAAGACAATATTTTTTTGGGGCAATCCCTTTTCAGGTCGTGCTATCCGTTCCCAATCTTTTTACTTCGCTAGATCGCTTTGCAAAAAGGATTTCCACTACTATCACTATTGCAAACATTATTTTATAAATAAAATAAAAGAATAGATAAAAATTATGTATTACCCGTTGCGCATTTTGAATTAAAATTCGTCAATTCGAGTAATTTTTCGGAATAAAATGTAGAAAAATTGAAACTAGAATAAAATTTTATCTTCAAAACCTTTTTTCTTGATATAAAATTCTTAAAGAATTCCACTCGAAATGACAGTTTTGTTAATAAAATAAACAAAATGCATAACAGATTATGTATTGATTTTTACATCCTTTAATTGTTCAAATTCTTCTTGAGAGAAAATGGTATAATTAACTTTGAAAGTTTTTCCTAGAGGAACTTCTAACGAGAACCCTCCTGCTCCTATCGCATCAATAACATCCAATTCGAAATGAGCATGCTTCCAATAGTCAAATAAATCTTTATCTACCCAAAACTCTACATCGTCAATTTCTCCTATACAAACATCCTTGTATCGAAGGTAAAAATCTCCTTTTTTGAAACATTGCGGCTGAGTTCCTTCGCAACAACCACCAGCCTGATATAACATTAAATCACCATGTTTATGTTTCAGTTCAAGAAGAAGTTCTTTTGCTTTATCAGATGCAGATATACGATCAATTGATTTCATATAGCGAAATTTTAATTTTAAGCTGTTCCAGCTATGTCCAACACTATTCGACCATCTATCTGACCTTTTTTCATTTTATCGAAAACGTCGTTAATATCTTCCAATTTTGCTGGAGTTACAGTAGCTTTTACTAAACCTTCGTTTGCAAAGTCCAATGCTTCTTGTAAATCTTTTCTTGTACCAACAATAGAACCTCTTACTGTGATTCTTTTTAATACAGTTTCAAAAATTGGTAATTCGAATGATCCAGGAGGTAATCCATTCAACGCGATCGTTCCTTTACGTCTTAATACATCAATACCTTGTTTAAATGCAATTGGAGAAACCGCAGTAATTAATGCTCCATGCATTCCACCAACTTCTTTGTGTAAGAATTTTCCAGGATCGGTGTTTTTAGCGTTTACAGTAATATCAGCACCAAGTTTTGTCGCTAAATCTAATTTGTCGTCAGCAACATCTATAGCAGCAACTTTCAATCCCATTGCTTTTGCGTATTGAACTGCGACATGTCCTAAGCCTCCAATTCCAGAGATAGCAACCCATTCACCAGGTTTTGTATCCGTTTCTTTCAATCCTTTATATACTGTTACACCAGCGCATAAAATCGGAGCTATTTCTAGAAAGTTTGCATTTGATTTTAAATGTCCAACATACCTAGAATCTGCAATTACATATTCTGCAAAACCACCATCTACACTATATCCTCCATTCTGTTGAGCCTCGCAAAGCGTTTCCCATCCAGTAATACAATAATCACAACATCCACAAGCACTATATAACCAAGGCACACCTACAGCGTCGCCTTCTTTTACTTGTGCTTCAGGTCCGCACGCTACCACAATACCAACACCTTCGTGCCCAGGTATTAATGGCATTTTGGCTTTTACAGGCCAATCTCCATCAATTGCATGTAAGTCTGTATGACAAACACCACATGCGATTACTTTTACAAGAACTTCATATCGTCCAGGAGTTTTTACTGGAACTTCTTGAATTTTTAAAGGTTGTCCATATCCTTGTACAACCGCTGCTTTCATTGTTTTTGGAATCATAATTTTATGGTTTTGAAATTATTATTAATTGAATGAATAGTAGCATTTAAAAACAAAAAATGTTTTATCCTCATGAGAGAATAAAACATTTAAATATTTTGGCTAAAAGAAGCCTAATTTCTTTTTACTGTAAGAAACCAACATATTTTTAGTTTGACGGTAATGATCTAACATCATTTTATGATTTTCTCGACCAATTCCAGATTGTTTATAACCTCCAAACGGTGCACCTGCAGGATAGCTATGGTATTGGTTCACCCAAACACGACCAGCTTCTATGGCACGAGGAATTTGGTATAATTGGTGTGCATCTCTTGTCCAAACACCAGCTCCTAATCCGTAAATTGTATCATTTGCGATTTGTAATGCCTCAGCTTCATCTTTAAAAGTTGTAACAGCCAATACAGGACCAAAAATTTCTTCACGGAAAATTCTCATGTTGTTATTTCCTTTGAATAATGTTGGTTTTATATAATATCCGTTTTCAATATCTCCACCAAGATGATTAGCTTCTCCACCAGTTAATAATTCGGCACCTTCTTCTTTTCCTAATTTAATATAACCTAATATTTTGTCATATTGAATTTGAGAAGCTTGTGCACCAATCATTGTTTCTGGATCTAAAGGATTCCCAGCTTTTATAGCATTTACACGCTCAACAACACGTTCTATGAATTTATCATAAATAGATTCTTGAATTAATAAACGTGATGGACAAGTACAAATTTCTCCTTGGTTCAATGCAAATAAAACAGCACCTTCTATTGCTTTATCTAAGAAGTCATCATCATGATCCATTACAGATTCAAAGAAAACATTCGGGGACTTCCCTCCTAATTCTAATGTAACAGGAATAATATTTTCTGTCGCATATTGCATCACGTAACGTCCCGTAGCTGTAGAACCTGTAAATGCAGCTTTGTTAATTTTAGGATTAGTAACCAATGGTCTACCTAACTCAGCGCCAAAACCATTTACAATATTTACAACACCAGCAGGTAATAAATCACCAATCAATTCAAATAAATAAAGAATAGAAATAGGTGTAGATTCAGCAGGTTTAAGAACTACACAGTTTCCTGCAGCTAACGCAGGTGCTAATTTCCAAACGGCCATTAGAATAGGGAAATTCCAAGGAATAATCTGTGCTACAACACCAATTGGCTCATGTACTATAATAGATACAGTATCTTTATCAAGCTCGTTGATAGAACCTTCTTCTGCACGGATAACAGAGGCAAAATATCTAAAATGATCAATAGCTAAAGGAATATCTGCATTTAAAGTTTCACGAACTGGTTTCCCATTGTCATACGTTTCTACTGCAGCAATCTCTTGTAAATGTTGCTCCATTCGGTCAGCAATTTTATTCAAGATGATGCTACGCTCTGTAGGAGAAGTATGGCTCCATGTTTTAAAAGCTTCATGTGCAGCGTTTACAGCAATCTCCAAATCTTCTTCAGAAGAATGTGCAGCTTGTGTAAAAACTTTACCTGTAACAGGAGTTATAACGTCAAAATACTTTCCTAATTTAGGCGCAACAAATTGACCATTGATATAATTATCATATTTTTCTTTAAAATTTGGAACATTTACTAATTTTCCCATGATTTCGTTTTTTTTGATTTATCTAATTTAGCTTATTTCAATTTTAATTTATGTTTAAAAAAAGTTAATTTTTTGAACATAAAGTTGTACATTTGCCATCCATCACTATTTTTGTGATGATTTTACTTAAGGGGGCTGACTGGTTTTGACAGCAGGTCCAATGGGTAAGTAAGCATGCAGTGAAATGTTGTGTACTCACTTTAATCAGGCACTTCAACTTTTTAACTGGCAACGAAGAGTACGCTTTAGCTGCATAATTCTGAATTTTAGTAGGAATTCGCCACGTCTATACAAGGTATAGAAGCTGAATGTCCCTCAAAAGCCTTGACTTACGGCGTTTGATAAAGGGACACGGGATAGTAAGTATAGGAATCTTAGCGTTTCGGACAGATTCCGAATTTCTTAGAAACTAAGCGTTTGACAGAGTGTTTGTTCTCAGGATTTCGCCGACAATTAAAAATAAACTAAGCATGTAGAAAGCTTATTTGTTGCTTGTTTGGACGCGGGTTCGAATCCCGCCAGCTCCACTAAAACAAATTTTACTAAGTTTAAAAAAACACATAAACCCGCTAATATCACCGGGTTTTGTTGTTTTAAGACCTCAGCTAAACCCAAATAAAACTAACTAAAACTAAAATTTTGGTACACTAAATGGTATACCGTTTTTTTTATCCTTACATTTGCTATAACCGATATATTAAAAGATGATTAGATTAAATTTTGTTTTAAAAGAAACTAAAGCAGAAAAAGAAACTTTAATAGTTTGTGCCATTAGAATGGATAATAAACGATTTAATTTATCTACAAAACAAAAAGTAAATCCTAAATACTGGAATAATGACAAACAGCGTGTTAGTTCAACAATAAACGTTTCAAATTATAATGAGATAAACAAAGAATTATCTACAATAGAAAATACTTTAAATTCGATTTATAATAATTTTATAAATCAATACGACCGTACTCCAGTAAAAGACGAATTAAAAAGTATTTTTGATTTAGAGTATTTCCAACAAAACCCACAATTTAAAAAGGTTGTTCAAAAAACTATCTTAAATTATTTTGATGATTATATTGAAACTATATCGACATCAGTAGAAAAAAGTACAGTTCAAAAATATATTCAAGCTAAAAACAACTTTCAAGAATTTCAGAAATTAAAAAGACGTGTTTATAATACTGAAATGATTGATTTAAAATTTAGAAATGATTATGTAAACTTTTTAATTAATGTACAAAAATACGCTCCTACAACTGTATATAGAAAAATGAAGTTTTTAAGGACTGTATTATACTTCATCAAAGAACAAGGGATAACGGTAAACCCTTTTTTAGATAATAGTAAATTCTTAACTAAAGATGTTGAGGTTGACAATATCGCATTGACTGAAAAAGAACTTGCAGAAATGGAAAGTTTGGATCTGTCAAATAATAAAAGATTAGAGCAGGTTAGGGATTTATTTTTAATTGCTTGTTATACTGGTCAACGCTTTTCAGATTTGAATAAGATTGATAAAAATAATATCATAGATAACGATTATATTTCTATACGTCAACAAAAGACCAAAGAAGCAATAACTCTTCCTTTGCTTAATTCAGTTAGAAAAGTATTAATAAAATACGATTATAGACTTCCTAAAATTTCAAATGTAAAGTTTAACGAATATATAAAAGAGGTTGCCGAAAAATGCGACACACTACAAAAGGCTTTTAGTTCAGAAAAAACAATACCACGCTTTAAAATGGTTAGTAGTCATACAGCTAGAAGAACATTTGTAACACTTAATTATAGTAAAGGTATTGATTTAGATACATTAAAGATAGGTACAGGACACAAGCAAACAAAAACCCTACACACTTACATAAAAATGAATGATACACAACAAGCCGATTTATTACGTTCTAAATTAGAACCAAAAGAAGAACCGCAAAAAGGTAAAGTGATTAATATTAATAAAGCAGTTAACCAATAGATTATGGATAATAAATACAGCTACTTAGATGAATTAAAACAACATCTTAACCAACTTAGAAACTTACAAAGCGATAAAGTTGCAAATGCATTCGATATTGAGTACACGTATGAAAGTAACAAAATCGAGGGCAACACATTAACTTTACAAGAAACTGCATTAGTTATTGAGAAAGGTTTAACGATTGGCGGTAAGTCATTAAATGAACATTTAGAGGCGGTAAACCATCAACACGCAATTGAATATATAAAAGAATTAGCAAGTAAAAGCGAAATAATTACCGAACGTGATTTATTGCAAATTCATTATTTGATACTACAAGGAATAAATAACGAGCAAGCAGGAAAGTATAGAAATTTACAAGTTTTAATTTCGGGAGCAAAACACGTTCCACCTCAACCTTATTTAGTAGCTAAGGAAATGGAAAGTTTATTTTTATGGTATAATGAAAACAAAAATAAATTACACCCAATTGTATTAAGTGCCGAAATGCATGAGCGTTTAGTAACAATACACCCTTTTATAGATGGAAACGGACGTACCGCAAGGTTATTAATGAATTTAATTTTATTACAAAATGGCTTTCCTATTGCTATTTTAAAAGGCGATACAGATAGTCGTTTAAAATATTATTCTGCATTAGAATTGGCACAAGTAGAACACAACAAAGAACCTTTTATAAATCTTATTACTGAGAATGTAAAGGAAACAATAGAAAGAATTATAAAAACAGTAGAGGGATAAAAACACAAAAACCGATATAAAAATGAATGAATACGAGAATTTGACATACGAACAATTTGAAAAAGATTTTTCTTCAATATGTCGTGAAATTGAAAATTTGGTTTATGCTGAAATTTTATTAGATTTTGAAGAAGTTAAATTAATAGAGGAAAATCCTATTTTTCAAAAAGTTGAATGTGAAGAACCGCCTAAATTCACAGGATTTCATAGGGTTATTCATGGTAATTTAATGATTTTTGAAATTGAATTAGAGTGTTTTTTTAAAGAAATAACAACAAGTAAAGATTTAAAAAAATCTGATAAAAAGATATTAATAAAAAGATACTTTAATATAATTGTCAATCATTTTTATTTAATTTTTGAAACAAAAAAAGGTGATTTTTCTTCAATATTGTATTTATTAAAAAATCTAAATTATGGTATGTATATAGATTATGATTATACAGAAAGCATTATTGATAAAAAATTAAATACTATTTTAAGTAAAGAAAATAAATTAATACCGTTTGTTGATAAAAATAAATTAATACCGTTTGTTGATAAAATACCAGATACACAAATAAAAAAATTAGAAATTGAAAATAAGGATTTTAATCAGAAATTAACAAACGAAAAGATAAGTAAAAATTCAAAATTAAAGAGGGAACAAGTATCATTATTAGGAAGATTAATGTATGAGAACTTGTTTGATAGTAATATTAAAAATAATCAAAAATATATAGCTATTGGATTAAGCCATATTTTTGGATTTAGTCCTAATTCTATATGCAATGGCTTAACGGGTCAAAATTATTTAGATAATTTTAAATCGTCCGATATTGAAGATTTAAAAAATAAACTAAGTAGCATTGTTGAAATATTGGAAAACAAAAAACAACCCTAAAAACAACCTTGTAAGCAACCCTAAACACGACCAATCTAAACCAACTTTGCCATAACAAAATATAATGTTATGACACAAGAAACTATTTTAATTTCACTTCCGTTAAATCAATTAGAATCATTAATTGATAATGCAATAGGTAAAGCAATCAAAGAATATTCTACACAACTTCAAAAAGTAGAAGAAAAGCAACCCGAATTTCTCACAAGAAAACAAACAGCAAATAAGCTACATATATCATTAGCAACACTGGACGTTTATGTAAAAAAGGGGTTACTTGAATCTAAAAAAATAGGTCATAGAGTTTTATTTAAGTCAGATGATATAAATAACTCTTTATTTCAATCAATCCAAAACGAAAAGTTTAAAATTAAGTAATTGATTTTTATATCAAAAAAAGGAGCTGGAAACGTCCAACCCCTTTAACCGATATAAAAAATCAAATGAATGATTTAATACGTTTCAAATATAGTGATTATGGTTGACTTATTAAAATTAAGAACCTCAGATAATCAAATAATCAATAAGCTATTAATACACTCCGATTTTATAGAATGTAAACCAATTAATAATTATTATACATCATTAAGACATAAGAACAGTTTTAAAATGGGGCTACATTTTAGAAAAGCAATAGAAAAAGGTTTAACCGTTGGTTATGGTTATGTTGATATTATAATAAGCCCACATTATCACAAAAATAATTACTTACATAATGGGGACGATTTTAGACCAGTTGAAAGCATGAAAAGTATTATTGAAATATTAGATTATTTAGGAATTAAGGAAAAGGAAAAAAAAGAGTTGCAGGTTGTAAATATTGAGTTTGGTTTAAATATTATTCCTTGTTCAGATGCACGTTTAATTTTTGATGGCTTACTTTTTTATAAACGCTCTAAGTTTAGTATTAAGTATGATGATATTGAAACGTTTAAAATATCAGATGCAACAAAACATAAAGAAATAAAAGTGTACTTAAAAGGCTTACAGTTCTTGGATTATCCAGCTTACAACATTCATAAAAATACATTAAGGTTTGAAGTAAGAAGTAAAAAAAGAGAATTTATAAAAACATTAGGAATTTACACTGTTTGCGATTTGCTGAAAATTGAAACCTACGAAAGTTTATTTAAAGATTTATTGAGCGAATGGGATTTAGTATTGTTAGTTAACCAACAATATGATAAAAGCCAAATTAAAGAAAAGGATTTAGTATTTATGGACGATTGTAATAGTCTTGAATATTGGATTGATTTAATGACTTCAAAACATAGAAATACGTTTTTAAAAACCAAAACTAAATACTATAAAATCATGACAGTAAAAAACAACTTGCACACCGAAATTAAAGCTAAAATAATTGATAAAATAAATATTTTTTTTGGTGTGCAAATTGTCCACAGAGAACCTGCATAAAAAGGCGATTTAAAAAAATGCTCCACTGATAAACGGTTAAAATGCACACCAAATCAATAAAAAAAAGAAAAAAAACAGTGTTAAAAATGAGAAGATAGAAGATAAGAAAAACAAAGCCCAAAATATAATTATTGATAGAATAAGTTTTAAACAAAAATCAATCAATTATAAAAATTTAAAATTATGTCAGAAAATTTTGAACTGATAAAAATCAATCAATCAGAAAACGGAGAGCAAACAGTATCAGCAAGCGAACTTTACAATCTTCTACAGCCAAAGACAGAATTTAGTCACTGGATTAAAAGAATGCTAAACTATGGATTTGTTGAAAATGAAGATTATTCAATAATTGCCAGTAATAATATTTTGCTTCTCAAAAATGAGAAGCAAACAAATACAGAATCTTTGCACGTCAAAAATGACGAGCAAACAAAAAGAAAGAATTTAAGAGGTGGCCACAATATGAAAGATTATCTTCTAACAATTGAATGTGCTAAATCTATTGCAATGGTTCAGCGTTCTGAAATGGGTAAACGTATCCGTAATTATTTCATAGAAGTAGAGAAACATTACAAGGAAATTGCAACGTCTGAACATTTGCAGGAATTAAGTAACCGACTTCAAAAAGTAGAAGAAAAGCAAATCAATTTTATCAATGATTGGTCAGTAGATAGATTTTTAAGAACGAACGGAGTATTTAAAAAGCTTACAATAATTCAAAGGCAACAGCTTGGTAAATTATGCACTAAGGAGTATAAAAAAATAACTGGTAATCCACCAAAGAAAGTGCAGCACCCCTCTTATGTAAACGGTCAAAATGTTTACCCTTATGAGTTGATTAGTAAAATATATTCATCAAAATTTTAATCCTGCACTATGACAAAGAAAGAAATTAGATCCTATTTCCATAAATTAGGAGCATTTCAAAAAAGAGATTTTTATAACTCAATAGTTTGCCGATTTGGATCCAGTGATGACATGGTCCATCTTAACAATTCAGAATTTTTTGAAACTCAATTTTTAAATTCGTCAGATGCTGAGGAATCGAAAAGCGATAACAGTTATAACCAGGAGCATACTTACGTCAGAATGCTAGAATATAAAAAACTGGAAACATCAAACAATTTACTGAGTTTAATTAATCAGAAAGAACTAGCTGAGGTCGTTTTTGAAAATATAGCCGAAGTCTTGGAGATTGGAATAATTGAAAATAATATTAATAAATCAGAAATTAACGACTTTAATTCAAAATCTATACAAACATACCAACAAGAGGGCGAAAGTTCAAAAAACGTCAATACTGTAAGGTTAAAACGTCAATTTGATGGAAAAGGAGAGGTTAAAGGTTATCGCTTTAATCAAATTGCAAGAAATGAATATGCCGTTATCTATGAAAAAGTATATAGGAATTTTTTAAGTAAATCTTATGAAGTGTTTGAACTAAGAATAAATACACAGTTCAATATAGAGAGTTATCCAAAGGCTAAGGCGTTCGGTTATTGGGCATTTGAAATTGATACACTGGAAAAAGCAGTACACAAATTTCATGAACTTACTAAGAGAGTAAAGGAGAGAAAAGGGAACGAGCCGAGCAGTACGCCCGCAGGCATACGTGTGTTATAGGTCGACATTAAGTCGAACGTACTTGCGTTAAGGGTGTGAAGTTTTTAACACCCTTTTGCTCAAAAATGAGCGAAAGAAGAATTTAAGCTGCATTAATGTATACATAAATAAACCCTACATAATAGTAGGGCTTATTTTACTTCTTGATTTTTCCAATAGGAGTGTAAACTCCATCTTTGAAAATATACAAGGTTTCAAGTTCTTCTGGTTCTTTAGTCGAATTAAATAAGTCTTTAATATCAACGTCAAGAACTTCGGCGATTTTTAGTAAATTTTCTGGTTTAGGGAAAGTACTTCCTTTGACGATGTTAGAAATAGACATTTCTGAAACTTCAATCTTTTCAGCTAATTCTTTACCAGTTAATCCTTTTTCTTTTAGAATTTCTTTTAATCTTAAAATTTCCATAAGCCAAGTTTAATATTACAAAAGTAATAAATACAACTAATACATATATAATTTAATTAAAAATATAATTAAAAGTTTGGTTTAATAAAACTAATACATATATTTGCAACAATAAAATAATAGTATCAATTATATATACATTAAATAAGATAACAAAACAATGAATACAGCAATAACTTTAACACAAGTAGCAGAACAAACAAATCAACTAGATGAGGTAAAATACTTTAATCCAAAGAGTGAGAAATGGTTAAAAGAAGTTTTAAACGATAATCGAAAGTTTGAATTTTTAATGTTCAACCTTTGGCGAACTAGATCAGTATTATTTAATATTCTGCAAGATAATTACGATAAGAAAACAGAATCTTATTTGAATGATGTTGAAAAGAAGTTTGGGAACCAATTTAACGCAATCAATGATTTAATTGGTATTTTATTAGATGGTACCGACTGGAATCAAAGCCTATTTGTAAATAATGAACCAACAACAAGATTTTAAGATGATGGAATTAGAAAAGTTTATACCGATTGAATTAAAAATAAATTGGAATGGTATGTGTTCTAAGCAAAGAACTGCATACGATACGCCAAAAGGGGCAATTCTACACGTTGAAAAGATTAGTTTAAAGAAATGTATTAAGAAGCATATAGATAACAAACTAGGCTATGTATTTGTAACAAAATCGAATCAATATATATTTAGAGATTTGGAAAAGGTGGATCTAAAAGAAAAGTTTATTATCGTAGCAGATAGGGAAGAAGAAAAGAATAAAACTAGCATCAGCTTTAAAGATATTGCGTTTGTACTGGATATTAAAAAAAGAACATTTTAGACTATTTAACAAAGGATTTACTTATGAAAAATAATATAAATACTGATACTGATATTTTTAATCAAGAACTTAAAGAAGAAACTTTTAACAAAGTGAAAAATCTAATTGATAATGTTGATATAAAGGACTTAAAAAGGTATCTAAATGAATTTGTAGTAGATAGTTTTAATAGTGATTTGGTATTTGATAATAAAGGCTTACATCGTTCATTTTTTAGTTATTTTCAATTAATAGAATTTTTAGATCATATTCAAGATGTTCAATCATTTGAGGGAGAAGAAATGAATAGAAGAAGAAATGAAAAATTTTCTTAAATTAAAAATATAAGGCACTTTAATAGGGTTTTTAGTTTGGTTGTTTAGGGGGCACTGGTTGGGTGCTCCCTTTTTATTTCCGTAATTATGCGACTCCATAAAAAAAGAAAGATTTTCCGTTAGTCATTATGCGTACGTGAAACAACAAAATGAAGAGTTTTTTGAGTCCATAAAAAAGAGAAATATTCTGAATTTTCCGAGTCCATAAAAAGAAAGAATAAATAAAAAGATACCTCAACTTTGACTAAAGGTTTTTCCGTTGTCATTACGCATACGTGAAACAATTTTTATACTTCAATATAGTTCAGTTTTTGAGTGATGAGGTATTGAAAATTCACAAAATGGTACACGAATTGGTATACTTTTTAATTATTTATTTTTTAATAATCTGATTGTCAATATAATTTAAAAGTCCCGCCAGCTCCACTAAAACAAATTTTACTAAATTTTAAAAAACACATAAACCCGCTAATATCAGCGGGTTTTGTTGTTTTAAGACCTCAGCTAAAACTAAATAAAACTAACTAAAACTAAAATTACCGACCCCTCTACTATATTTTTTGCATTTTTATGAAAATACTATTCTACCTTAGAAAAAGTAAAAACAACAACAAAAAGTCTTTTTATTAATTTTATTATTGAGAAATAATTTATAAAATTTTAAATTAGAGCATTATGCTTTAAAAGAAGTCAATGAAAAACATAGTAATAGAAAGGTTTTAAGACAAGTTTTTTAATATTAGAATCCGACCATTACGCGCGCTCGTAGGCGTTATATTATAGGTTGATTAAACGTAATAAAAAATTAATTTTTGATTGAAAGTGTTTTATTTACAAGGGTGTGAGGTTTTTAACACCTAACAAAATATTTAATTTGCCACTATCTGTTCGCGTGTGAATAATTTTTACTTATCTGTTCACGTGTATATGTTTTAATTTGCCACTATCTGTTTACGTGTTTAAATTTTAATTAACTATATTTTTGTTTAAATTAAATATGTATTACTAAAATTATAAATTTTAAAAAAAATTAAATGTTTAAAAAGCTACTCAATATTTTAAATGATAAGTCTAAAGTTAGCATTAACAGAATAGATGAAAATCCTAAATTAGAAAATAATTTAAATAAAGATTCAATAAATGAGGAATCTAAGATAAATATTAGTTATGAACCTGTTGAAAAACAAATAATATTAACAGATCAAGAAATTGAATTATATATTTCCAAGGAAGTAAATAAAAGAATAGGAACAGCAAATAGGTTATTTACATTAGATACAGATTTATCTGATAGAGATACACTTTTTGAAGATGCAGCTAGATTAATTGTTATGAATCAAGAAGGTTCTGCTTCATTGTTACAGCGAAAATTAAAATTAGGATACAATAGAGCTGGAAGATTAATGGACCAATTAGAAGTAGCAGGAATAATAGGTCCTTTTCAAGGTTTAAAAAATAGAAAAGTTTTAATTAGTGATGAAATCAAATTAGATTATTTATTTAAAAGTGATTTATTTTTAAAAAATGAATTTTATTTTAATACTAAGTTATTAAGTTCTTATGAAGATGAAATTAATAGTAGGGTAAATAAATATTATTCAGAATTGAAAATTAAAGAAGAAAATAATCTTAAAGAGCAGATAAAGTTTGAAATATTAGCAAAGGAGGAACAAAAAAAAGAGAAAAGAAGAAAAGAAGAATTAAGAAAGGAAGTTTTAAAAGAACTTCAACAAGAAGGATTAATATTTAATGATTCTTTTAATAGTAGTAGTAATAAAAGAGAGCCTATTTCACAAGAAACTCAAGATAGAGTTTGGAATAGAGATGGAGGAAAATGCGTAAAATGTGGAAGTGCTGAAAAACTAGAATTTGATCATATTATACCCTTTTCAAAAGGAGGTGCTAACACTTATAGAAATTTACAATTATTATGTGAAAAATGTAATAGAACTAAATCTAATAAAATTGGTTAATAAATAGCATTGTATTTAAATTACTTTTAAAAACTGCCCCCTATTCTATTAAAATAGAATTACTGATTATCAGAAATAAATTAAAGCCACACAAGTTCCACTAAAACAAATTTTACTAAGTTTTAAAAAACACATAAACCCGCTAATATCAGCGGGTTTTGTTGTTTTAAGACTTAAATAAAAAAAACAGGGATAAGAAATTCATTTCTTATCCCTGTTTTTGATTAAGCAAAATTCTGCATATTTACGAGGTTTGCGTAAGCACCTTTTTGTTCTATAAGTTGTAGATGATTACCTTGTTCTATGATTTTACCAGCTTCCATTACAACAATTTTATCAGCATTTTGTATGGTCGATAAGCGGTGAGCAATCACTAAAGAAGTCCTATTTTTCATCATGTTATTCAGAGCAACTTGTACTAATTTTTCTGATTTTGTGTCAAGAGCTGAAGTTGCTTCATCTAATATCATAATAGGAGGATTTTTGTAAACAGCACGAGCAATACTTACACGTTGTTTTTGTCCACCAGAAAGCTTTCCTCCTCCTTCACCAACAGATTCTTGGTATTTCTCAGGCATTTTAATAATAAATTCTTCCGCATTTGCAATTTGTGCTGCATGCTCTACTTTTTCTTGACTAGGATGTTTATCACCTAAGGCAATATTATTGAATAATGTATCATTAAATAAAATAGAATCTTGTGTCACTAAACCAAATAAAGTTCTATAATCATGTAATTTGATGTGTTTAATATCAATTCCATCAATTAGTATTTGTCCAGATTTCACATCCCAAAATCGTGTAATAAGATTCGCTAAAGTAGATTTTCCAGAACCAGATTGTCCAACTAAAGCGACTGTTTCTCCTTTGTTGATGGTTAAATTAAAATTATCAATAACATCATGCTTACCGTACGCAAAAGTGACATTTCTGAATTCAATTTTATCTTCAAAACTTTCGATTGATTTTGAATTTGGTAAATCTTTTATGGATACATCAGCATCTAATACATCAAAAATACGTTTCGCAGAAACTTCTCCTTTCTGTACATCCGATAATGCTTTAGAAAAGCGCTTAATAGGATCTAATAAAGTATAAAAAGTAGCAATATAAAATATGAATTGAGAACCACTTAAACCATCGCCTTCTAAAGAAAGTTTACCTCCAAAAAATACAATCAGACCAATAGTTACCGCTCCTAAAAACTCACTTGTTGGCGATGCCAAAGCACGCTTTTTCATAACACGTTGTAAGTATTCTCTGTATTTATTGATCGATTCATTGAATCTGCCTTTTACTTGTTCTTCAGCATTAAATATTTTAATAATTTTTAAGGAAGTAAGTGTTTCATCAACATAAGTTATGATGTTAGATAATTCATCTTGTGCATTTGCTGCAGCTCGTTTTAAGCTTTTACCAATTAATGAAATAATCGTTCCCATAATAGGGAAAACTAAAATAGCAAAAATTGTTAACTGGTAGCTAACAGTAAATAAAACGACTACAAAAACAATAATCATTATTGGAGAACGAACTATTTCTACAATAGAATTTAGTATGTTACTTTCAACTTCATTCACATCACTAGAAATACGATTTATCATATCCCCTTTTCTTTTTTCAGTAAAATAAGCAACAGGTAATTCTATAATTTTATTATGTATATCAACTCTTAAGTCTTTTGTTACACCAGATCGTAAATCAACTAAACAAGTTTCTGATAAGAAACTGAAAATGTTTCTAAATAAAAAAGCAACGATGAATACAATACAAGAGATGGCAAGTACATATACTGGTCCTTCGGTATGAGAAAGCTCATTCATATAATATGCAGAATAATTAGAGAAAAAATCTTTTAAATCACCTAATTTTCCAGAATATATTGGTTTTACGATTATATCTTGTTTATCTTCTCCAAAAAGTACACTTAATATAGGCATCATAAATGCCAATGCGATTACATTGAATAATGCATAAAGCAAATTGAATAGTATTGCTGTTACGAATGAAGATTTGTATGGTTTAGCATATGCGAATGCTCTTTTATATAAACTCATGTATATTATTTTCCGATTACAAATTTACACAAAAAAAATAATGACTACTCCTCTTCAGAACAGTCATTATTATGTTAATTTTGTGGTTTGATTACTCAGAGCAACCTTTTCGTTTTTGTTTTGATTTTTTATTTTACTCGATACCAAGTTTGTGTTCTTCCTACGAGAGAAATACCTATAAAACCTCTTACATCGAGTTTGTCATTTCCATTCAATGACATTTTAGCTTTGTATTCTTTACCTTTATTTGGATCGATGATTTTACCTCCAGTCCATTCATTACCATTTTTCTTCAATCCAGATAATATCTGCATTCCAAGAATTGGTTTATTTTTTAATGTACCAGAGCATTCTGTACATTTTGCATCTTCTTTACCTTTTGTTAAAATCTTAGTTACTTTTCCGTAAAGAACTCCATCTTTTTCGAAAATTTCTACATAAGATTTTGGTTGTTTAGTTTCATCATCTATTGTCTTCCAAGTTCCTATAGGTGATTGAGCAAACATAAAAGATGTTAACATAAAAAATAAGTTAAATAAAATTATCTTTTTCATCTTTCTTATTGTTTAATTATTATTTTACTAAAGTATATATTTTTTTGGTGTAAAAAAAACACTAATTAAAATTAATTTAAAAATTTAACAAAATTTTCAATAAATGTTAATTAACAATTTGATTCACAATATATAAAATTATAATGTCATTTTTATTAAAAATTAAAACATTTATTTTATTAAGCCAAATTAGTGTAAGTCTATTGTGAATATAAATGAATTTGCAACGTTAATGTTTTCAAAATTTAGCCAGTATTAAATTGAAAAGTAGAATAATTTATTATATTTGTCTAGTAATTTTATAGAGTTAATAGTTTTTGAGAAAAATGATACGTTTAAATAAGTATAATATTCCTTTTAATAAGTTTGAATTAGAGCCTTTGATAGATTCTATTATTTATGATGAAATTTTTCAGCAGCCTAATTCTAATTATAATCAACAAGAATTATTAGAAAAATTTAATGATATCCTTTTAAAAATATTACCTAAGGAAAAAGCTGAAAAAATTTCACTTTTCTTTTTTGATCAATTTGATACCATTAGAAGAGAATTAGAGCATTTAATTTTCAATTTCTATGCAAATGATCCTGCATCAAATTCAGAAATAGAAATCATATTAGCTTATCCAGGTTTTTTTGCAATAGCAATTCATCGGTTAGCAAATGTTTTATATAAATTACAAACACCAATTTTACCACGTTTTTTTTCGGAATATGCACATTCTAAGACAGGAATAGATATTCATCCAGGAGCAACGATTGGTAAAAATTTTTATATCGATCACGGAACTGGAATCGTGATAGGAGAAACAACTATAATTGGAAATGACGTAAAGATTTATCAAGGTGTGACTTTAGGAGCTTTTTACGTTTCTAAAAATTTATCAAATAAAAAAAGACATCCAACAATAGAAAATAACGTTACAATTTATGCTGGAGCTACTATTCTTGGAGGGAGTACAATAATTGGTGAAAACTCTGTAATAGGTGGTAATGTTTGGATTACAGAAAGTATAGAAAATGATTCTATTGTTTACCAAAAGCAATCGCCAATTATAAAAAAACAAAAAACAGAAAACGAATACAATTACATTATATAAAAAATAAAATTCTATGATTTATAATAATATTTTAGAAACAATAGGGAATACTCCAATTATTAGATTAAACAAATTATTTCCAAATAATAATGTTTATATAAAAGTCGAAAAACAAAATCCAGGAGGATCGATTAAAGATCGTATTGCTTTAGCAATGATAGAGGATGCAGAAATAGCTGGAATATTAAAGCCTGGTGGAACAATTATAGAACCAACATCTGGGAACACAGGAATCGGATTATCTTTTGTTGCGGCTGTAAAAGGTTATAAAATTATTATTACAATGCCAGAATCTATGTCGATAGAACGTAGAAAAATTATGGAAGCTTATGGAGCAGAGTTTGTTTTGACTCCTAAGGAATTAGGAATGAAAGGAGCTATTGCAAAAGCACAAGAATTAGCAGAAACAATTGAAGGAGCATGGGTTCCTCAACAATTCGAAAATAATTCTAACCCAACTGTACATTATAATACTACGGCTAAAGAAATTATTACAGATTTTCCAAATGGCGTGGATTATTTAATTACAGGAGTAGGTACAGGAGGCCATTTATCTGGAATTGGGAAAAAATTAAAAGAAATTAAACCAACAACGAAAGTAATCGCTGTAGAACCAATTGATTCTCCAGTTATTTCTGGTGGAGATCCTGGTTCACATGCTATTCAAGGAATTGGAGCTGGTTTTATCCCAAAAACTTTGTCTACCTCTGTGATAGACGAAACTTCTCAGATTACAAAAGAAGAAGCTTTTGAATTTGCAAAAAAAGCAGCAAAGGTAGAAGGTCTTTTTGTAGGGATATCTACAGGAGCTTCATTAGCAGCTGTTTCTAAAGCTTTAAATAAAATAGAAAAAGATGCAACAATTCTTACAATAAATTATGATACAGGAGAGCGTTATTTATCTGTAGAAGGTTTGTTTTAAATAGATTTATTTAATAATTATGAGGAGAAAAAAAGGAGATGTTGTCAAAATGTCTTCTTTTTTTATTCAATATAGTCAAAAAGTCATATTTTTTTTAAATCTTTTAAGTTTGGAATTTTTTTTGATGAGATAAAAATATCAAACAAAAAACTATAAAAACAAAATGGATTTTAATCAATTTACTATAAAGGGTCGTGAGGCTATACAATCTGCACAGCAGATAGCTGTAGCACATAAAAATCAAGCAATTGAACCTGCTCATATTTTGGGAGGAATGATAGATGTAGATGAAAATGTACTATCATTAATTTTAGAAAAACAAGGTGTAAAGATGGATTTAATAAAACCAGAATTAGATCTTGAAATTAATAAATACCCAAAAGTAGAAGGGCAACAAAATAATCATCTTTCAAATTCATCCAACCAGATTTTACAATCTGCGCAAGAAATTGCAAAAGAGATGAACGATGATTTTATCACATTAGAACATTTATTATTAGGTATAATTAAGAATGTATCGCCTGTAAGTCAAATTCTAAAAAATAAAGGTGTAACATTCGATAACACAAAAAAATTAGTCGTAGAATTGAGAAACGGAGAAAGAGTAACTTCTGAAAATGCAGAAGGAACATATAATTCATTAAATAAATATGCTAAAAACTTAACAGATTTAGCAAAAGAAGGAAAATTAGATCCTGTTATTGGACGTGATGAAGAAATTCGTCGTGTATTACAAATATTATCTCGTCGTACAAAGAATAACCCAATTCTTATTGGTGAACCAGGTGTTGGTAAAACAGCAATTGCTGAAGGTTTAGCACACAGAATTATTAGTGGTGATGTACCAGAGAACTTATTAAATAAACAAATTTTCTCATTAGATATGGGAGCTTTGGTTGCTGGTGCAAAATACAAAGGAGAATTTGAAGAACGATTAAAGGCTGTTGTAAAAGAAGTTACAGCATCTAATGGTGAAATCATTCTTTTTATAGATGAGATACATACTTTAGTTGGAGCCGGAGGTGGTGGTGAAGGAGCTATGGATGCTGCAAACATACTAAAACCAGCATTGGCTCGAGGTGAATTACGTTCTATTGGGGCTACAACTTTAAATGAATATCAAAAATATTTTGAAAAAGATAAAGCATTAGAACGTCGTTTTCAAAAAGTAATGGTAGAAGAACCAGATGAAGAATCTGCAATTTCTATTTTACGTGGAATTAAAGATAAGTATGAACAACATCATAAAATTGGAATAAAAGACGAAGCAATTATTGCTGCTGTAAAATTATCTACAAGATATATTACAGATCGTTTTTTACCAGATAAAGCAATTGATTTAATGGATGAGGCTGCTTCTAAGTTAAGAATGGAAATGAATTCTAAACCAGAAGAGTTAGATAAATTAGATCGTAGAATTATCCAATTAGAGATAGAAATTGAAGCTATTAAACGTGAAGATGATGAAAAGAAATTGAATCTTTTAAAAGAAGAATTATCAAATCTTCAAGATGAAAGAAATCAATTAAACTCTAAATGGGAAGCTGAAAGAAATCGCGCGGATGAAGTTCAGGATTTAAGAAAAGAGATAGAGAATATAAAATTTGATATCGAACGTGCTAAACGTGATTATGATTATGCTAAAGCATCAAAATTAGAATTTGAAGATTTGGTAAATGCCAAAAAAGATTTAGAAGATGCTGAGCTTAAATTAGAAGAAAATAAACAAAATAAATTAGTTAAAGAGTTTGTTGATGCCGATGATATCGCAGAAGTTGTATCGAAATGGACTGGAGTTCCAGCACAAAAAATGATGCAGTCTGATCGTGAGAAATTATTGAATCTGGAAACAGAATTGCACCAACGTGTATTAGGACAAGAAGAAGCTATTACAGCTGTTTCTGATGCAATTCGTAGATCTCGTGCTGGACTTAGTGATGAAGGTAAACCAATTGGCTCTTTCTTGTTCTTAGGTTCTACAGGGGTTGGTAAAACAGAGCTAGCGAAAGCTTTGGCAGAGTTTTTGTTTGATGATGAAAACGCAATGACACGTATAGACATGTCTGAGTATCAAGAACGTCATGCTGTCTCTCGCTTAGTTGGGGCACCTCCGGGGTATGTAGGTTACGACGAAGGTGGTCAGTTAACAGAAGCAGTACGTCGTCGTCCTTATTCAGTTATCTTATTAGATGAGATTGAAAAAGC
>DJDD01000194.1:0-708 GCA_002430925.1 Flavobacteriales bacterium UBA5933 | reverse complement strand
ATTAGATGAGATTGAAAAAGCACATCCAGATGTATTTAATATTTTATTACAAGTATTGGATGATGGACGATTAACAGATAATAAAGGTCGTTTGGTGAATTTCAAAAACACAATTATTATTATGACGTCTAACTTTGGTTCACATACAATTCTTGAAAAATTCTCTGGAATTGATGAAACAAATGTTGCTGAAGTTTATAATGATACAAAAGATGTTGTTTTTGAGGAATTAAAACAAAATTTCCGTCCAGAGTTCTTGAACCGTATCGACGAAATTATTTTATTCCGTCCATTGACAGAGAACCAAATTTCAGGAATAGTAAATATTTACTTGAAAGGAGTTGCTAAAAAACTAGCTTTACGTGATATTACTTTAGATATTACACCAGAAGCTGTAGATTATTTAGCTAGAAAAGGATATGATCCTCAATTTGGTGCTCGTCCATTGAAAAGAGTTATACAACAAGATGTATTGAATGAGCTTTCTAAAGAAATTTTGAAAGGAGAAATCAATGATAACGATGCTGTATTAATTGATTATTTTGAAGAAAAACCTGGAGATAACAAATTAGTTTTCCGTACAGGTTTATAATATTAAGATTTTATTTAATGTGAATAAAGAATCCTACTTAAGAAATTGAGTAGGATTTTTTTATTTATTTTTTCAGAATATGTCTATTATCTAAATTATTTTTTGGGCAATTGCTT
>DJDD01000181.1 GCA_002430925.1 Flavobacteriales bacterium UBA5933 | reverse complement strand
GAGACAGCCTCTTTTATTTTTTTGGGCGTTCCCTTCGGTCGGGCTTTACGCTGTAATCTTTTCTAATTGATCCTTGAGTAAATGTTGTAATTTTTCAATTAGAAAAGGATTTTCACTTCAATCCCTAACGCAAATTCGTATAAATCAAGAAAGTTTACCTATGTAAAATTTAATAGATGTTTTGAAAAAATAAAAAATCGATTAAATTTCATTTTTTGACATACAGTAAATTTTATAGAATTTATAGGCAATAATTTTAACGTTAATTATTAATAGAAAAAATGAATAATGTGTTAAATAATGTGTTAAATAATGTGTTAAATAATTATTTAGTAAAAAAAAAAGTAAATTTGCATTTACTAACGAATATATAAACAACTTATGAAAGTTTTTTTATTTTCTTTTTTATTATTAAATTTAACTATATCATACGGACAAGTTGGAATAGGAACTGAAAATCCTAATGCAACAGTAGAAATAGTAGCAATGGCAGATGATTTATCAGTAACAGATGGATTAATTCTTCCTAAATTAACTGGTGATCAATTAAGATTAAAGAGCTCTTTATATAATGAAGCTCAAACAGGAACAATAGTCTATGTTACAAATGCGGATTCTTCACCTCAAAATAAAACTATAAAAGTTCTTTCCCAAGGCTTATACTATTTCAATGGAAAAATTTGGGAAAATCTAAAAGGTGATTCAAGTAAAACTGGAAAAATTTATGATTTTGTTGAATTTAAAGAATCTAATACAAGTTTAACTTTAACATCAAGTTTTCAAGAATTAGCATCTCTTAGTACTACTTATGAGGCAGATTCAGATGGCATACTTTTTTTAAATTACAATATTTATTCTATTATGGCTAATTCTTCTCCCCGAGTTTCAAATACTTATGGAGAAATTAGAGTGACTGATTTAACAGATAATAGTACTCAAACAGGAACAATTTTAATTTCACCTGTTGTTGTTGTAACAAATCAAGGTAGTAATGCAGTTTCTACTAGTACAACAAAACCAATTACAATTGTTTCTGGACATAATTATTCAATAAAATTATTTGTTAGAGAAGCATATTTATCTACATCAAGTTATACTATACAAGTAGGAACAGTAAAATATTCAACTAATTCAGCAAATTCATCTTTAACAATTACTTCTTTAACAAATCCATAAATGTTATATTTTTACTAATCAAAAAGCGAAGTTTAATATTAATTATAAATGAGTATTTTTATTAGTAAAATACTAAATTAAACTATTATTTTATTGTTAGATATTAAGAATTTTATTTTTTACTTTCAATTAAAATATATTAGAAATCTATAAATTAATCTTTTTAATAAATAAAAATTCATAATATTATTAATAAAAATGAATCAACCAATTGAATCCTTTATAAATTATTAAATTAATTTTATAAAGGATTTTTAGTTTTTAACTTTCTAAAATTTAATAACGATATTTTTAATAGATAATTCGATATAGGTAAATTTATTTATATAACATATGTCTATAAAATATTAATTTAGGAGATAAAACAAAATTCTCCCTAAATTAGTTATCAAATAATGAAAACAATTTTTAATTTTCTAGTTCTTTTTAGTTCTATTTTAGCTTTTTCTCAAAATAAACTTACTTATTTAAAGAAGAATAGCTTTGATATCACTGATAAAAAATTCACTTTTCCCCAATCAAATTTTAATATTATAGGTTTTGGTGCTTATCATGGTAGCGAAAAAACAGAAGATGTAGAAATTGAAATTATAAAATCAGTCTTAAAAAAAACATCAATAAAATATTATCTTCCTGAAACAGATCTTAGCATTGCTCATTATTTTAATGATTTTTTGGTAACAGGAGATACAATTCTTCTTAAAGATTTAATAATACAATATGGAATTCGTGTTCCACAAGAAAGAACGATTGAAGTATATAATAAGTGGAAATATTTAAAAAAAATTAATGATAATTTACCAGAGACAGATAAGATTAAAGTTTTAGGGATAGATTTACTTGTTAGTAATAAATACGTATCAAGACATATTTTAGAAATAGTTAAAAATCAAAATAATCAGTTTCCTATTTTAAGTGAAATTGATCAAATGGTGAAAACTGATACAACTTCTTATTCAACAGAAAACACCAGTTTTTCGTCAATACTTTTGAAGAAATTTATAACTGATTATGAAAATAACATAGAGAAATATGAAAAAAATATTACGAATAAATTTGAATTTAATCAAATATTAAAAAATTTAAAGATTTCTTTTTCAGATAAATCAGAAAGAGAAAAAACAATGTATGAAAATTATCTAAGTTTTAGCTCTGAATATAATTTTAAGGAGAATCCTCAATTTTTAAGAATGGGATTTTTTCATTTGGAGAAATCTAGGGAAGGAAAAAATGGTTATCCATCATTTTTTGCAAGATTGATAGAAAATAAGATATATTCTAAAGAAAAAGTAATTTCAATTATTGGTTTTTTAACAAAAAGTGAAGTTCTTTGGGATGAGAAATATAATGGACAACAATATATTGGATACACAACAGAAGGCGGATTTGGAATTGGAGATTACGAAAAGGAATATTTTAGAGGGATTCAGAATCTTAAAGATGCTAAAATATCTGATGAAACACTGTTTCGATTAAATAAAAAAAACTCTCCATATTTAGCGAAAGAACCAGATTTAATTGAAGTTATTATGACAGATAATGACTCAAATAGTAATAAAGTTATAAAAACATCAACTTTAGATTATTTAGATTATGCTGTTTTAATTTCTAATTCCAAAGCAAGTGTCCCAATTTTTGAAATGAAATAAAAAAATTTTGTTATATAGTAATTACATTAATAAAAAAGCAGTCTTAATTGATTATCAATTAGGACTGCTAAATAAATACCTTTAATTATGTATTAACCTGTTGTGCATTTTGT
>DJDD01000195.1 GCA_002430925.1 Flavobacteriales bacterium UBA5933 | reverse complement strand
TCTCTTTTGAGACAGCCTCTTCATTATTTGAATAATATTTTCTTAGAATTCAGCATAATTCGCGTAAGATTTGTCAAAAACAAATTCTTCCATGAATTTAGTTGTATAATTTCCTGCGATAAAATCTGGATGATCCATTAATTGTAAATGGAAAGGAATTGTTGTTTTAATTCCTTCAATATAAAATTCTCCTAAAGCTCTTTTCATCTTGTGAATAGCTTCTTCACGAGTTTGAGCAGTTACAATAATTTTAGCAATCATCGAATCGTAATTTGGTGGAATTGTATATCCAGCGTACACGTGTGTATCAATTCTAACACCATTACCACCAGGAATATTAATTGAAGTGATTTTACCTGGAGAAGGACGGAAATCATTGTATGGATCTTCAGCATTAATACGACATTCAATAGAGTGTCCATTAGGGAAGTAATTTTTTCCTGAAATAGGTTCACCAGCAGCAAGCATAATTTGCTCTCTTACTAAATCAAATCCTGTTACTTGTTCTGTAATAGGGTGCTCTACTTGGATACGAGTATTCATTTCCATGAAATAAAAGTCTCCATGTTTATCAACTAGAAATTCTATTGTACCAACACCTTCATAACCTATATATTCGCAAGCTTTAATAGCAGCTTCTCCCATTCGTTGACGTAAATCGTCAGTCATAATAGGGGATGGAGTTTCTTCAGCTAATTTTTGATTACGGCGCTGTATAGAACAATCTCTTTCAGATAAGTGACAAGCTTTACCATTTTGGTCACTAGCAACTTGGATTTCTATATGGCGAGGTTCTTCAATTAACTTTTCCATATACATTCCATCATTTCCAAAAGCAGCTGCAGCTTCTTGACGAGCAGATTCCCATGCATGTAGCAAGTCCTCTTCTTTCCAAATAGCACGCATACCTTTACCTCCACCACCAGCTGTTGCTTTCATCATGACAGGATATTTTATTTCGCGAGCAATTTCAAGAGCTTGTTCGTAACTTTCTAATAAACCGTCAGAACCAGGGACAACAGGAACACCAGCTTCTTTCATCGTAGCTTTCGCATTTGATTTATCTCCCATACGGTCGATATTTTCTGGAGATGGACCTATAAATTTGATTCCGTTCGATTGACAAATTTTAGAGAAAGTTGAGTTTTCTGATAAAAATCCATATCCAGGATGTATAGCATCAGCATCAGTAATTTCTGCTGCAGCAATAATACTAGACATTTTTAAGTATGAATCTTTACTAGCAGCAGGACCTATACATACAGCTTCGTCAGCAAAACGAACGTGTAAAGAAGTCTCATCTGCTTTAGAGTAAACAGCAACCGTTTTGATTCCCATTTCTTTTGCAGTACGAATAATACGCATTGCAATTTCACCTCTATTTGCAATTAATATTTTTTTAAACATAATCGTAGATTTAAAAAATTATTAAGATGGATCTACTAAGAAAAGAGGTTGATCATATTCAACTGGGCTAGCATCGTCAACTAATATTTTCACGATTTTACCAGAGATTTCAGATTCGATTTCGTTGAATAATTTCATTGCTTCAACAATGCATAAAACTTTTCCGTTTGAAATAGAGTCACCAACATTTACAAAAGCATCTTTACCTGGACCTGCAGAACGGTAAAAAGTACCAATCATTGGAGATTTTACAGTTATAAAGTTGTTATTTTCTTCTTGTGTAGATTCAGTAGAATTGTTTACTTCTTGTGTTACTACAGGAGCTTGAGCAGCTGCAGGAGCTTGTTGAGGTACATAAACTTGTTGAGAAGCAACTTGTGTAGGAACACTCGCTAATGTTTTGATTTTTATTTCAATATCATCTTGTTTGATACTTACTTCAGCTACTTCAGCTTTAGAAACAAATCTAATTAAATTTTGAATGTCTTTAATGTCCATATAATACGGTTTTTAATTTGACCTTTTCGTTATATTTTTTTAAAACGAAATCAAAGGTATTAAAAAAAAAAAAATAAGCTGCTTCTTTTTTGAGAAACAGCTTCAAAAATTTTGTAATATAATATTATTCAGTAACTTCTTGTACTTTTTCTAATACTACTTTTCCTTTGTAAAATAATTTTCCATCAGACCAATGTGCTCTGTGGTATAAATGAGCTTCACCAGAAGTTTTATCGATAGCTAATTGAGGAGCTTCGATTTTGTAGTGTGTTCTACGTTTATCTCTTCTTGTTGACGACTGTCTTCTCTTAGGATGTGCCATATCTAACTACTTTTTTTCTTTATTTCTATAATTTATTATAACTTATAAAACCAACTAAGGTTTTAAATCTTTTAATTTTGCCCAACGAGGATCGATTTCATTATTATCGTCATCGTCATCTTCGATATTGTTAATGTCTTCAGTATTTTCGTTTAATTCATAAATACTGTATTGATCAAGTAAGTCAATCATGTCTGATTTACTATCTCCATTTAAGACATCTGGATGTATACGTTTTGTTGGAACTGATAAACTAGCTAATTCATAAAGAACTTGTGCTATGTTTATTTGATATTCTTCTCTAGGAATTACCCAGATTTCATTATCCGTATCATCATATTCTTCTCCAAATTTAACAATTAATTCTGTTTCATTTGAAATTTCTTGTTCAAACAATTCTCCTGTCAAATCACAAGGTACTGTTATGTTGCCTTTTATTTTGATTTTTAGTTCAAGCATTGTTGATTTTTTTTCTAAAGTTATGTTTGCCATAATTTTAGGGTTTTCAAAATCCTGCTCTATATCAAATAAATCAAAGAACGATTGTGACAATTCGAACTCAAAATCACTTTTACTTAAAGGTAAACTTGTGAATATAATATTGTAATTTTTTATCTTGTCCATATCACAAAAAGGTGTGCAAAGATAATCTAATTTATTTAAAATTAATAGTTCTTTGCAAGTTATTTTATTTTTTTATTCTTTATTATCTCCCTTTTCTAATTTTAAAGGGATGTGTTGAAGTACATTTTTTGTTAATTCTTTGTAGTCAACACGATTTTTGTACAATTCTATAGCAGTAAAAATTGCTTCTTTAAAAGATTCTTCATTAGCAATTCCTTTACCTGCAATATCATATGCTACACCATGGTCAGGAGAAGTTCTTACATATCTTAAACCTGCGGTATAATTTACTCCTTCATCAAAGCTTATAGTTTTAAATGCTACTAAACCTTGGTCGTGATACATAGCTAAAACAGCATCAAATGCATCTAAATTTTTAGGTGTAAAAAAACTGTCTGCTGGATAAGGACCAAAGACTAATTGATTTTTTTCAATGCAACTTTGAATCACAGGAATTATAATTTCTTTTTCTTCTACACCTAATAAGCCATTATCACCAGCATGAGGATTAAGTCCAAGAACTGCAATTTTAGGTTTTTCTATTGCATAATCTTCAACTAAACTTTTATGTATTTGTTGAATTTTGTAATAAACAGATTTATTTGTTATTTGTTTTGCAACATCTTTTATTGGAATATGTTGAGAAACTAAACCTACTTTTAATTTTTCTGAAACTAGAAACATTAAGGCTCTTCCTTTCCAAGCTTCTGCTAAATATTCTGTATGTCCAGGGAAATGAAATTCTTCTGATTGAATATTATCTTTATTAATTGGAGCAGTGACTAAAACGTCTGTAAATCCATTTGAGACCGATTCGGTTGCGGCTTTTAAAGATTCAAAGGCATGTATTCCTGCTTCTTTTGTTACTTTACCAAATTGTACATCAATTTGATCTTTCCATAGATTAACAACATTAATTTTTCCGTCAACAATTTGGCTAGTATTTTGTATTCCTTGAAAATTAATTTTATCCAGTTTTAAACGATCTTTATGATATGATAATAACTTTGTTGATCCAAATATTACGGGAGTAAAAAGTTCTGTAATCTCTTTTTCATGTAAAGTTTTAAGAATAACTTCAATTCCTATTCCGTTATAATCACCAATTGATATGGCAACTCTTATTTTTTTATTTACTTCAGTCATAACTGTATTTTAATAAGATTGACTTATTGGTTTTTGTTTTTTTAAAAATTTCTTATAAATAAGATCTACGATAAGACCCCCTATCCAAGATGAGAAAAAAAGTACAGGACATACTGAAACTTCATACCATGTAGGATGATTTGGAGTAATTAAAACATCTCCTAAAGCAACTAAAAAAACAATAAAACCTACGAACATTGTATAAGCTTGTTTTGCTCTTTTTACAATTAAAGCAGTTGTAATTCCTCCTATTAAGGCAGCAAATCCACTAATTGCTAGCATTGAACCAAAAAATTGTAATTCATGTTTTTTCCCAATACCATTAGAGAAATATTTGATAATATGTCTCCATTCTGGAAAAACTTTTTCATCCCAACCTAATCGATCAGCATTGAAAACAAGACCAAATTGAATGATAACATAAATAACTATTAATCCTATTATTACAGCGATTGTATTTCTTAATATATGATTGTCTTTTGGCATAATTCATTTTTAGTTAGCTAGTGCGATTACAGATATTTCAACATTCACATCTCTTGGTAATCTAGCAACTTCAACACATTCTCTTGCTGGGTAATTTTCATCATTAAAATATGATGCATAAACTTCGTTAACTTCATTAAAGTTATTTAAATCTTTAACGAAAATAGTTGTTTTTACTATATTATCAATACTTGTATTACCTGCTTCTAAGATTGAAATAATATTTTTCATTACTTGGTGTACTTCATCTTTTATGCCAGATGTTACGATTTCATTTTTATTAACGTTAAATGGTATTTGTCCAGATGTGTATAGTAAACCATTAATTTTTATTCCTTGAGAATATGGTCCTATTGCTTCAGGTGCATTTGCTGTATAAATAATTTCTTTTTTCATGTTTTTTATTTTAGTAGTACTGTAATCTAGATCTTTCAGTATATTTTAAATCTTGTAATATGTTTGCTTTTATACCAATAAAAAAGTCATAACTTTTATATGTTCCCATTGGGGTCCAGTTAAATGAGAAGGTGAAACTTCGTAAATCTCTTTCAAATCCAAAACGAACATAAGTTATTTCATTTTTTATAAAATCATAAGTAGCATTCGCAGATATTGCCCAATATGGTGTTGGTGAAATTTTACCATTCATGGCTATAGAACCTGTGCTGCTTCCTATTCTTTGAGTTCCTTTACTATAATTATAACTTAAATTAGCTGTTAAGCTCCATGGTATGGCATATTGTGCGTAATTATCATTATCATAATAAAAATTTTCATCACGTACTGTACCTCTTTTTTTATAATTTTTTGCATCGAAACGTTTTCCTCCAAAAGTACTATTGTCAAATGTGTATCCAGTACCAAGAGTCATATTTGAGACTCTAAGATTACCAAGTCCAATATTATCAACATATTCAGAAACTTCAGTTCCTGCAGCGTTTATATATCGTTTTATTTCGTATGGATTAACAGTTGATGAAAATTGTAATTTGATTTTACTATCAAATAAAGATGTCATCGCACTAACAGAAACAGGAGATAACTTAAATTCTTCTGCAGAAAAATTATAGGCAGAACTAAATCTCAAATATTCAAAAACTTTTATTTTTCTAAATCCTTTAGAATCTTTTTCATCTCTTACTTTCATCTCAAGGTTATTAGAGATACTAAAATTTAAGGAATTAGTAAGACTTGGTATACTTACGCCATATAACATATTTTGATATTGGTTATACCATATTTCTTCCTGGTTTTTATTTTGATAAGATTTGTAATATCCCCATTGTGAACTCTGGAAATCAGGAGTGTATGTGTAACCAATTGTAGGGGTTATAACGTGTTGGATTCCTAGTATTTTAGCGTTTTTGTTTGAGCTGATATATGTACCATAAAAACTAGTAGATAAAGATGCATTAAAATCAAATGTTCTATAAGAATTAAATCCATTTAAAGTAGTGTCTTCAACTTTACCGTTAACACTATTATATAATCTACTTATTTTATTGTCTCCCCAAACTTCATTATAATTTGATGAGAAAGTGATAGGGAAATAATTTGCTAGAGTAACTCCTGTCTGTAAACCAACTTTGTGACTAGCACCAATATGAAATTGATCTTTCCACATTTTCTGTGTAAGAATGTCAGTGTCATTTGTGTTGATTTGAGTACCAGCTTGCATGCTATATGTTAAACCTAAATTTTGTACCAATCCAACTTTTGGCATATTTTTTTTCGCAAAAGGATATATACGAGACATTGTTACATTAAATTTAGGTAAACTAATGCTTATGTCACCAGTATTGTAATTTTGAGAGTGAGACATACTCATTTGAGCTGTAAAAGGTGAATTCTCAAAATTTTTAGTCAAGTTAATCGATGAGTTAACGTTATTAGTAAAAACTTGACCATTATTTATGTATTGATTTCTTACAGATTGACGATAGTATTTTGAACTAGAAAAATTAACATTTGCATTAAATAATAAATAAGGATTAGCTTTTGCATCTTGAGAATGAGTCCAAGTAATTCCAAATAAATTTTGTTTAGTGAATGCATTTACTCCATCAGTCATACCTTTTATACCTGTTAATCGGTTTTCAATATTAGCTGCAAAACGTCCACTATATTTATATCTATTTTTATAATTAGTTTCTGCTCTTAAAGCCCAACTTCCCTTTGTATAAACGTCTCCAGAAAGTTTTAAATCAAATTTTTCTCCAAAAGGCACATAAAAACCAATGTCTTCAATAAAAAATCCTAAACTTGTTCTTTCTCCAGGACGAGGCATTAAAATACCTGCTGCTCTATTTTCTCCCATTGCTGGAATATAGCCAAAAGGAAGTGCTAATGGTGTTGGAACATCATAAATCCACATATTCATTGGACCAGTTATTAATGTCTTTTTCCCTTTTTTCTCAATCATTTTTCCTTCTTGAGCTCTTAAAAAATAATCAGGACGTGTATCCTTTCCTTCTTTAAAATAGGTGTCTGTTGTAAAATCAGCTTGTCTTAATAACATGACTGAGTCATTAACACGTTTGGCTTTGTCAGCAATGATAACACCATCTTGTTCTGACATTCTTATATTATAAGCTATACCAATTTTAGTTTTAAAGTTTACTTTAAATGCATCTTGTAGTATTTCTTGATTATTTTGAGTAAACTTTGTTTTTTCAATAATATTACCTAGAGAGTCTCTTTTCCCTTCGGCATATACATCTCCGGTATCCCAATTTAATTCCACATAATCAGCATCAATAATCATATCGTTATATACAACATGAGCTTTACGTAATAAGTAAGTCATGCGTTTCTTACGATTATGGATTTCATCTTCGGAATTATGCTCTACTATGAACTCTAATTTTTCTTTCACAGGAATAATGGTATCTAATTTGATAGAATCAGATACATTCTTAGAGTGATCTTTATCGCCATTTTTATTTTCTATTTGTCCAAAGGAAACAGTACAAACCATCACCGGACTAAAAAATAAAATCGATTTAATTGCTTTTGTAAACAAATTGAAAAACTTATTTTTTATAAATTGCGTCAAAATTAATCAAAAAAACAAACCTACAGTATGAGTTTAAAAATGATTAACATACAAAAGTATTTATTTTTTGTTATGATACTAACATTTTCTATAGTTTCATTTGCACAAAAAAATGAAAAATTTGTAATTGTTATAGATGCTGGTCATGGAGGTCATGACACAGGAGCGAGAGGTGTTGCTGATTTGGAGAAGAATATAGCATTGGATGTCGCATTAAGATTTGGAAATTTAATTCAGGCTAATTATAAAGATGTTAAAGTTGTTTGGACAAGAAAAACAGATGTATTTTTAGAATTATCTGAACGCACAGATATTTCAAATGCGAATCATGCTAATTTATTTGTTTCAGTCCATTGTAATTCTGCATCTAATACATCTGCATCGGGGACAGAAACATTTGTTATGGGATTAAATAAAATGAGTCAGACAGATGATGTGTCACGTAGAGAAAATTCTGTTGTGTTTTTAGAAAAAGACAAAGAGAAGTATGAAAAGTTTAACCCTAATGATCCTGAAGCTGTTATTGCCTTTGAAATTATGAATGCTGCTTATAAAGAGCAAAGTTTACGTTTTGCTGATTTAATGGAAAAGACATTTATTAATCAAGAGGCTAGAAAGAGTAGAGGTGTTAAACAAGGGAATTTACACGTTTTGAGAAATAATGCATCTCCATCTGTATTGGTAGAAATAGGGTTCATATCTAATCAAGATGAAGGAACTTATTTAGCATCAGAAGAAGGTAAACAAAAAGCTGCAGAATCTTTATATAAAGCATTTCAAGAATACAAGAAAGAGTATGATCGTAGAAGTGGTATTGATCAACAATCAAGTGATTCTAAACCAGTAAAAGTTGCAGAAACACCACTTGTTGGAAAAAAATTAAAAATAAAAGTTTTAGAATCTAAAACAAAATTTTCACAAACTTCACCACAATTAAAAGGTTTAACTGATCTAGATGTAGTTCAAGAAGGAGATAATTATGTATATTACATGGGTGAGACAGATTTACAATCTAGAGCTGATGATATGTTAAATACTGTTAAAAGAAAAGGTTTTACAAAAGCAAAGATTGTAGAAGTTGAAGCAAATAAGAAATTAGATGGTGTACAGAATTATCGTATACAATTTATGACATCAAATAAAAAATATAGAGATAAAGATGATAAGTTTAATGGGCTAACTAATGTTTTACGTGTCAAAGAAGGAGGACTTCAAAAATACTATTACGGACAAGATAAAACAATGGAAGAAGCTCAAAAAACATTAAAACAAGTTCAAGAAAAAGGTTTCAGAAACTCTTTTATAGTTACATTTAAT
>DJDD01000052.1 GCA_002430925.1 Flavobacteriales bacterium UBA5933 | reverse complement strand
TCTTTTGCATTGTTCTTCAAAAAAGAATTAAACTTATCTTCTAAAAATCTAAATATTGAAGGATGAAGAATCCAAAAATTCATTGATACATTCGCTTCATTATCAAAAACTAAATCTTCATCTATTTCATCTGAAACAATTTCATTATCATTATTAAAATGAATCGAGTTAAATTTTTTTATCACTTTTAAATAATCCTTATTTAGAGAACAAAGTCCTCTTGAAACAAGGTCATCTTCAGTAATTGTTTTTAATAAACTATAAGTGACTAACCCATATCGATTAGGTAATATTTTTCTCTCGATAAATAATTCTTTTGCTTTATAAAAAGTTCTTCTACCATGTAAATGATCAGCATCTATAATAATAAAAGGATGACTAAGATGACTTTTTGCAATAAGCAAAGCATGCCCTGTTCCCCAAGGTAATTTTCTATTATCAATAGAATCATAAATACTTCTAGGAACAGCTGTATATGTCGTTTGTAAAATAAATTCAACGTGACTAAAATTTCTATCTATTATATGCTGAAAATATTTTTTTGTTTCGGCACTAAAATCTTGATTAATAATAAAAACAAAATGTCTTATCCCTATTTCTAATGCATCAAAAATAGAATATTCTAATAAAGTTTCTCTGTAAGGACCTACAGGATCTATTTGTTTTTGCCATTCATACTGTTTACCAATATTTCCGGCTAATATTACTAACGATAAATGATCAGACATAATTTTTTTATACTACAAGATTTGAATTTACTGTTTTATCTACAGAAAACCTAATGTTTAGTAAGATTTAGGAGAATCTTTAGGTAAAACAATTATAAATTCTGTAGCTGTAAAATTTTCATCTTTTGGCTTTTCTACATTTAATTTGCTATCTGATGCTTCTAAAATTTCAATAACAGCTATTTTCAAATTAAAATTTTTATGTTTTAAATACCAATATATACCTCCGTAATTCTTTGAATGATAATCTCCATTAAAATGTATAAATAATTCTCCAGTTTTATAATTGGATAAAATTGACTCAGCCATCGTTGCATCTTTTACTGCTTGAGCTGCAACAAATTGTTTTGCTCTAAATCCTGCATGCTCTCCCATCATTTTAATCATTTCTGGATATCCAGGAGCATTATAATCAATATCAAATGGAAGTTTAACAATATTTTTTTTATCGTCATTTGATATTGTATCTAAACTTGACAAACCATTTTTTGAAATGTATGAAGCAAATTTTCTAGTAACATTTGTCGCTACAAACGGGATTTTCTTTTCTTTTGCGAAATCAACCAATGGTTTATAATCTGTTGGGTAATTTTTCCATAAAACTGTTTTTGTTTGCAAATCCTTATCTTCTATTTTATTTTGAAGATAATCTGTTAAGTCTTTCTGTTGATGACGTTCAAACATTTCTGCTCCAAGAATAACTTTCCCATCTTTAAGTTTGTATAATTCTTTTGTAGCTTGTAATTGTAACCAATGATTTATTGCATCATTATGATGTTCTCCAAACAAAACAATATCATACGAAGAAAGCTCCTTTATCATTTTATCAAAAGTAACTTTATTTTCTTTTTGATTATAAATTTGATAATTTTTTAGATCTTGTGCGTTAACAGTAGATATTGTAGCAAATATGAATGCAAGTATAACTTTTTTCATTATTTATTTAAATTAATTCTAAATTGTAACAAATAAACAAAAAACTTAACCAATAATAAAAATTAAATTCATCTCATGAATAAAATTCTTGAAATTAATCATCTAACCAAAAAATTTGGAAATTTTACTGCTGTAGAAAACATAAATTTCTCTGTAGAAAAAGGTAATGTTTATGGATTATTAGGACCAAATGGAAGTGGAAAATCAACAACGTTAGGAATTATTCTTAATGTAATTAATCCAACCAATGGTTCTTGGAAATGGTTTAACAAAGAACCTAATAACAATTCACTGAAAAAAATAGGTGCTATAATAGAAAGTCCTAAGTTTTATCCTTATTTATCTGGAGAAAAAAACTTAGAAATTGTAGCAGATATTAAAGAAGTTAGTTACGAAAGAATTGATGAAAAATTAGAACTTGTTGGTTTACTCCATCGTAAAAAAGACAAGTTTCAAAATTTTTCTTTAGGAATGAAACAACGTTTAGCAATTGCAGCTGCTTTACTAAATAATCCCGAAGTTTTAATTCTTGATGAACCAACCAATGGACTAGATCCTCAAGGAATTATACAAATACGTGAACTTATTATAAAAATTGCAGCACATGGAACTACAATTATTTTAGCAAGTCATTTACTTGATGAGGTTGAAAAAGTATGTTCGCATGTCGTAGTTCTCAATCAAGGTAAAATGCTTTACGCAGGTTCTGTAGATAATCTGAGTTCTAATTTTAGAAGTATTGAACTTTCAGCAAATAATTCTGAACAACTAATTAATACTTTAAACAATTTTCCATTTGTTACTAAAATCACCAAAGAAAATTCTAAAATAATAGCTGTTCTCAATCAAGAAATTGATACAGCAGAGATTAATAAACTTTTATTTGATCAAGGTATTATTCTCAACCATCTTGTAAAAAGAAAAGAATCTTTAGAACAACAATTTTTCGATTTAATTCAAAAACAAAATCACTAAAATGAAAAGATTATTTAATATAGAATGGAATAAAATATTTTATAACAAAGGAACTCGAATCTTTATTATTTTATATTTTTCGATGATTATTTTAATGGGAATTATCTTACCTAATTTCAAGTCTTATATAAACGGGTTTAATATCAATTTTATTGATTTAGGTGCATTAGAATTCCCTGTTATTTGGCATAATATAGCTTGGTTAATTGGTTTTGGAAAATATTTTTTAGCAATCATTGTTATAAATAATATTACAAACGAATATTCATTTGGGACATTCAAACAAAATATAATTGATGGATTAACGAAGACAGAATTTTTTCAATCAAAAGTTTTAATGAATATAATCATCACACTTTTTTCTACATTGATTGTTGGGATTATTATTGTTTCATTAGGAATTATTTTTAGTAAAAACAGAAATATATTCAATGGAATAGAATTTCTATTGGGTTATTTTATTGAAGTACTTACATTTATTATTATTTCAATGTTTTTATCTTTCTTATTAAAAAAGAATGCATTTGTTATTTTAGCTATAATTGCTTTAAATATTGGAGAAACAACTATAAAAGGAATAGAATACTATTTTAGATTATCTAACCTATCATTAGATAAAGAAAATAATTTATTTTTAATAAGTAGATATTTACCATTTAAATCAAATGGAGAAATTATAGATTATCCAAATACTGATGTAACTAATTTTATGACTGGTAAAAACTTATTCGTTCCCGATACAATTCAATGGAATTACCTAGGTATCAATATTTTTTATATTGTTTTATTTTCAGGATTAACGTTATTCTTAATAAAGAAAAGAGATTTATAATCAAACAAAAAACTCCTTTTATAAAGGAGTTTTTTATTTTTATTTTTATTTTTATTTTTATTTTTATTTTTATTTTTATTTGTAAAATTATTTTATAAAATCTTCTACCAATTCTTTTGGTCGCCCTATTACTCCACTTTTTTCATCAGTAATAATTGGTCTTTGTATTAATTTGGGAAATTTTACAAGTGCATCTAAAATATCTTCATCAGATAATTCTTTACCTTTATAATTTGTTTTCCAATCTTCTTCATTTGTTCTAACAATATCAATCGGATTAATTTTCAACTTTAATAAAATATCTTTTAGTTCTTCTTTTGATAATGGTTCTTTAAGATATTCTCTTACTTCAAATTTTTTACCTGAATCTTCTAAAACTTTTAATGATTCTCTACTTTTTCCACATCTCGAATTATGTAATATTGTGTACATTTTCTTTATTTTTTATAAACAAATTTAATCAATATCTAAAAATTAAAAAAGCTGATTTTCTAATGAAAACCAGCTTAGTTAAATGTTTAAATAATTATTGTTTTATGAATTTTTGAATAGTCACTTTTCCATTTTGAATAACTTTAAGTATGTAAACACCAGGTTGGATATAGTTTACATTTATATTCCCTTTAGAAGAACCTGATTTTATAAGACTTCCTGTTAGACTAGAAATTTCATAAGTGAAATCATTCTTATCTTTAGAAATTACATTTAATGATTCTTTTACAGGATTAGGATAAATTTTAATCGTTTCATCCTTCAATAAATCATCTACAGATAATGTTTTCTCTTTAGCTGTGATAGAATAATCTTCTACTTGACCATAATTAAACTCCACACAACCATTTGTTTGAGATAAGTTAAAAGACTGTATTACTCTTAATCTTAACGGAGTATCTAATACGGTATCTGTAGGTAATTTAAAAGTAGCTTTTACAGTTCCAGTTCCAGCAACTGGCGCAATAGTTGCAATTCTTCTATCAGTTGTAAAATTACTTCCAGAATTATCTTTATCTAGGAAAATTGAATATCCTAATTTATTCCCTGAATATCTTTCTTCCATACTTGGAGTAATTTCTATAGTATATTCTTTATCTAACTCAAGACCTGTATTTAAATAAGCAAAATCTTCATAACCAGTCGCTTTTGTAGTTTTATTGTCTATTTCACCAAACTTCACGTTTCCAATAGTAAAAATACTAGCATCATAACTTAATGATGGGCATACAGATGGTAAATTAGTTGTTGAGGCACTAGCTTCATTACTAATAGATGATTCGTTATCATATATATCATATGCTTTTACCACAAAATTATATTTATTTTGTTGAACTAATCCTGTAACTCTATAAGAATTATTACTTGTTTTAGCGACTTCAATACCATCTTGCAAAATTGAATAACCAGAAATACCACTTTCATCTGTCGAAGAATTCCAAGTAAGTGTTACTGCATCTCCTGTAATATCTTTTGCTACTAAATTAGTTGGAGTTGTTGGTTTAGTTGTATCAGGAGTTTCTAAATATTTACCACCTACACCTACAGCATAAAATGCATCTTGTACCGCAATTACCTCTTCAGAATTTTCACCATACAAGTCCACGGCAGATTGTATAGCAAAATCTCTAGTATTTTTATAATCTGATTTTGATGTTAAATATGAAGATTCTAATCTATAAACAATATTTGCAGATTTATCCCATCCTATCCCTTTTACATCATAACTATTTCCTAAATCATTTGTTCCGGTTTTTCCTTCAACTAAAATATAAAACCAATGATTAAGAACACCACTATTCGTATGAACACCACAATAATCATTATAATTACCATCTGGCTTTATACAACCATCTTCAACAGAGGATGTTTCCCATAACTTACCTTTATAAGTATCTGGTTGATTAGCTGATTTAGGATCCGAAAGAGATCTTAAATATTTAGGAGCTTTTAAAGATATATCTTCCCCTATTAAAAATGATTGTTTTTCTGGGGCATAAGTATGTTCTACAACAGCACCCCAAATATCAGAAAAGCCTTCGTTAAGAGCTCCTGATTCTCTTTCATAGTCTAGGCTAGCTGTTTCTTGACAAATAGCGTGTGCTAATTCATGTGCAGTTACATCAAAAGCAGTTAAAGCATCAAAAGTTGTATTTCCATCTCCATAAACCATAAAATTCCCCGACCAGAAGGCATTCTCATACTTACTATCATAATGAACAAAACTATATAACGGGGCTCCATTATCATCATAACTATTTCTATTAAATGTATCCTTGAAATAATCATACGTTTTTGTTACACCCCAATGTGCATCAAGAGCTGCATCATCTTTATTTTCATTATGAAATTCTCCAGCTGTCCAATTATTATCTAGATCTTCAAATTCAGTATAACTATTAATTCTTGTAGTTCTATTGGCATTCATTGTAGCTATTTCTATACCTCTACTCTGATCATATAATATGTAATTACCATTATATAATTCTGTATCTATATATTTAGCATCACTATAACGTGTAGCAGCATTAGAATTATCTGATTGTTTTTCTAATGGATAAGATAAACTATTAAATTCTTTATTTATTGATTTTTTTTTATATGAATTGTGAGAATGTTTTATAATCGCATTTTTTTTAAGAACTAATCCAGTACTTGCGTCAACATAAACATAATCTCTAGAAATTGGATTTAAAGCAAAAATATCAAATTTGTAAACCAATGTTAAAGAATATTTTCCTTCTTCTTGCTCAATAGGTAGATAAACTAATTCTCCCTTTGGTTTCTTATAAGTAATATTTTTTATTTTGAATTCTTCTTCCCAAGCATATTTTTTAGCATTGATATTTTTTTTAGCATAATTTAAGGCTTCATCCGAACTAATTAAATTTGTTGAATTATTTAAATCATTGGATATAAATGTTCGGCCAGATATACTAACTAAATCATTGTTATTATAATTTATTCTATATTCACCTCCTTCTATTGGGTAACCATTCAAATAAGTTTTATAATATTCAGTAACAAATTTTTGTGTACCATTTGTAGTTTTAGCTAATTGGAAATCGATATTTTCTGAAAGATTTAAAATCTTATTCAAACTATTAGGAGTAGATTTACTTGTTGTTGATAAATTTTTTTTTGAAGTACCTTTTTTAAATGTAACCATACTTATACTTCCATCAGAATTATATGAGATATGATTTATAGAAGATTGTGCTTTTAATGAAATACCATGTAAAAGTAAAAAAGCAACTAAATGAACAGTTGTAAATGTTTTTTTCATATTAATGTTAATTATTTGTAAACAAAAATATAAAAAAATATGAATAAATATAATTAATCCATATAAAACAGTAGATTTATTTAAAAATAATGTAAATTTTATCTTAAAAAAATGAAAAAAATTATTTTTATTGGGCAGTATTATTCTACTGTTTAATGCATGTTCTACAAATAAGCATAATATAAATGCTGAATCATCTCAAAAAGAAAAGTCATTAAAATTTGAACCTAATGAT
>DJDD01000044.1 GCA_002430925.1 Flavobacteriales bacterium UBA5933 | reverse complement strand
AAATTTCGTTAGGATATCCAACATTAAATGCAAAAGATTTAGCGTCATTTGAAACATCAAAATCTGCTTGGGTTGCTGAATCAGGAAAGTATAAAATTCTTGTTGGTGCGTCTTCATTAGATATTAAACAAATAATAGATTTTTCTGTTCCAAAAGAAATAATAGTTGAAAAAGTTCAACATATATTACCTACGGATGAAAAATTTAATGATTTAAAACCTTAATTTTTTTATTAAAACAAATTATTATTTATAAATATGACAAAAGGGAATTGATATATTTCCTTTTGTTTTTTTATAATTAAATTAACCTGTTGTGTATTTTATTTATCTATCAATAAAATGTTTTATAAGATAAAATTCTACTGTTTATATAATTTTTCTACATTATATTATGAAAGATTTTTCAACTAAAGAATTTTAATTCAAAATACCCAACGTGTTTAAATTATTATTATGGAAAACCACAATCAAACAAGCAAAAAATATTTAGTACCTCTAATTACCATTACCATATTATTTTTTATGTGGGGTTTTATTACCTGCATGAATGATATTCTTATTCCATACTTAAAACAATTGTTTCAATTAACATTTTTCCAATCAATGTTGGTTCAGTTTTGTTTTTTTGGAGCATATTTTATTGGCTCATTAATTTATTTTATTATTTCAACAACTCAAGGAGATCCTATTGATAAAGTAGGATATAAAAAAGGAATTCTGTTTGGAATTTTTCTTGCAGCATTAGGTTGTGTTTTATTTTACCCTGCAGCAACATTTTCATCATATCCTTTATTCTTGGGTGCATTATTTATTCTTGGATTAGGATTCACGGTATTACAAATCACTGCAAATGCATATGTATCTTTATTGGGTTCAGAGGAATCTGCCTCTAGTAGATTAAATATGACACAAGCATTTAATGCTTTTGGAACAACAATAGCTCCTGTATTAGGAGGACATTTAATATTCGAATTATTTTCTGAGTCAAATGGTAGTTTTAGTGCAAATGCCACAAAAATACCTTACTTAATATTCGCTGGTATTTTATTATTAGTTGCCTTATTAATTTCTAGAGTCAAGTTGCCAGATTTTCAAATAAAAGATGAAGAAGTTGTAAAAGGATTTGGAGCTTTAAAACACAAACACTTAAAACTTGGTGTTTTAGCAATGTTTTCATATGTAGGAGGTGAAGTTGCAGTAGGAAGTTTTATAATTAGTTTTTTAGAACAACCACATATTATGAATTTTTCAGAGGTGATTAGTAAAAATTACTTATCTCTTTACTGGGGTGGAGCTATGATTGGTCGATTTTAGGAGCAATTTCATTAAATCAATCAATCAGTCAATCTAAAAAAGTAATGTATATGATTGCTGCAGCTACAGCAGTATTTCTTGTAATATTAGGAATTGTAGATTTAACTTTTCAACAAATAAGTTTCTTCTTAGTTTTTATTGTATTAAACTTCATCGCATTCTTTATTGGTAAATCTGCACCAGCCAGAACACTTGCAATTTTTGCTTCAATAAATGTTATATTATTAATTTCAGCAATGTTAAACCAAGGAGAAATGGCAATGTATAGTATTTTAGGAATAGGAATATTTAATTCTATTATGTTCTCAAATATTTACACTTTGGCAATTTCAGGATTAGGTAAATACACAAGTCAAGGTTCTTCATTGGTTGTTATGGCAATTTTAGGTGGAGCGATAATGCCAATTTTTCAAGGTTATTTAGCTGATTATTTTGGTGTACAGCATTCATTTATAATTCCAGTTTTTTGCTATGCATATATCCTATTTTTCGGTTTATATTGTTCAAAATACTTAAATGTATCTCATTCAGAAGATGCAGTTTCAGGACACTAAAATAGTATTAATGGCAATTGCTCCGCACCGTGCTTTCACGCTATATCTTTTTTTGATTGACCAAATTGAGATGCTCAATCAAAAAAGGATGCCGCTTCAATCACTATTGCAAATGGGTAATTTTAAATTAATAGAAATAAAAAAAATGAGAATATAAACTTTATATTTCTCATTTTTTAATTAAAAAATTTTCAAATTCAATTCAGGTATTTTTATAAATTTTTGCAATTAATCAGATTAAAATTTCTTGAGAAAAATTACAATTGTATTAATGTTTAGCGAATAAAAGTTATTTATTTTATTAATAATTCATTAAACAATGCACCAATTCTAATGAGACTTTAATTTACTTTATATAAATTGTAATTTCAGAACATTTTATCTTTGTAAAATATTTGATAATAATTCTTGTAAAGAATTTATTTTCGATAAATTTAATAAAATAAAATTTTAAAAATGAATGTATTAGAGTTCATGTTAATTGTCCTAGGAGGTTCTGTAGGAGCAGGATTCATAGGTTCTCTTTCTGGATTAGGTGGAGGTATTGTTGTTATTCCACTTTTAACAATTGTTTTAGGCGTAGATTTACATTACGCAATAGGCGCAGCACTTGTATCTGTTATTGCAACATCTTCAGGTTCTGCAGCAGCTTATGTAAAAGAAGGAATTGCAAATATGAGGTTGGGTATGTTCCTTGAGATAGCAACTACTTTAGGAGCTGTTGGTGGAGCATTAATTTCTGCAGCAGCACCAAGTTCAGTAATTGCTATATTTTTTGGTTGTGCGTTAATTTTTTCAGCCTTAAACTCTTTACGTAAAAAAGAAGAACATGTTGTTGAGAAATCTAGTGAATTGGCAGTTAAATTTAAACTTCCCTCAACATATCCTGATGCAAAAGGTAATAATGTTCCTTATGGAACTAAAAACGTTATCGGAGGTTTTGGAATGATGGGATTAGCTGGGTTATTATCTGGAATGTTAGGTATAGGTTCTGGTGCTTTCAAAGTAATTGCTATGGATACAATCATGAGAATTCCTTTCAAGGTTTCTACAACTACAAGTAATTTTATGATGGGCGTTACAGCTTTAGCTAGCTGTGTTATTTATATACAAAAAGGATACATTGTACCAGATATTTGTTTACCTGTAATGATAGGCGTTCTTATAGGTGCTATGATAGGTTCCAAAGTTTTAATGATGACAGATCCTAAAAAATTACGAGTATTTTTTGCTTTCGTTATTTTCTTTTTAGCAGGGAATATGATTTATAATGGTATAAAAGGAAATTTTTAAGTTATGAAATTTACAGATAAAGATCTTCAAAAAATAATAGGTGCTGTATTAAAATATGGTGTTTATACAGTATTAACTGTCGGGATTATTGGAGGAATTATTTTTATGATTTCTCATGGGCATGAAACGGTTAATTACAGTAAGTTTGTTGAAAATGACAGAAGTATTTTCGAAGTAATTTCTACGATTTTTGATGGTGTTGCTCAACTTAAAGGAGGTTCAATCATCTTTTTAGGAATATTAATTTTATTTTTAACTCCATTTCTAAGACTTCTACTTTCTCTAGTTTCTTTTATATTAGAAAAAGACAAATTATATATCGTTATCACACTTATTGTATTATTTATTATTAGCATGAGTGTTTTCTTTGGATTTTCTCATTAAAATTTAAAGAAATTAACTAATTAATTTACAATAATTTGTTTAGTAATTATTTACATTTAAGTTATTGTAAATTAGTTTTATGAAATATTTAATTTTTCTATTATTTTTTGTAATCATTTTTAATTCTTGTATGGATGTTAAGAGAGATAAATTTCATACCAAACAAGGATTAAAACCAGGTACAGAAGAATATAATTTAGGTTTGTTGAAAATATATAGTTTTGAAAATGACAAAGGACATATAGATCAAAAGAAAGCAAAAGAATTAGGTTTTTCTTCAAAACAAATCACTCAATTTAAAAAAGAAATTAGAAAAGGCAATATTTATATTCAAAAGGAAAAAGCGAAAGGTAGCATAATAGAACCTTTTAATCTAAATAATTTATCTCCAGAAGAATATTTAGAAAAGGCAAAAAAAGGTGAAATAGTTTATTAGTAATTGTAAAAGCTTGCTTATCTATTTTTTTGAATTATCTCAACAAATGTTTTTTTAATTCTTCTTTGCAATAGTGATTGAAGCGGCATCCTTTTTTGATTGGTCATTGAGCATTCTAA
>DJDD01000028.1:19023-19510 GCA_002430925.1 Flavobacteriales bacterium UBA5933 | reverse complement strand
CAATCACTATTGCAAATACATGTTCCAATGAAATAAATTAGACACTAAAAACCTTTATTAAAAAACATTCAAACAAATAATTTAAAAATAATTTCTATAAAAAACGCTTAAGATATTCTTAAGCGTTTTACAATTATTTTTTTAAAAAAAAATCTCCTTAGTTATTTATAACACCAGAACCTATTAATTCTTCACCTGAATACCAAGCACAGAATTGACCTTCTGTAATTGCTGATTGAGGTTGTTCGAATTCTACAAACATACCATCTTTTGCTTTATGCAAAATTGCTTTTTGTAAAGGTTGACGATAACGAATACGAGCTAAAACCTCCATTGTTTCATCTTCTTTCAAAGTTAAATCTTCTCTAACCCAATGAATTTCATCTTCTTTAATAAATAAAGCTTTTTTTAATAAACCAGGATGATTTGCACCTTGTCCAGTGTAAATAATATTTTCATTTACATCTGTATCAATAATAAACAAAGG
>DJDD01000028.1:17377-18931 GCA_002430925.1 Flavobacteriales bacterium UBA5933 | reverse complement strand
TCTACTTTACCTCCTACTCCAAGTCCTTTTCTTTGACCACGAGTAAAATAATGAGCTCCTTGATGTTTTCCTACAATCTCTCCATCTTCTTTAGTATAAGAAAAACCATTTGCTTCGTAAGCTAATGCTTCATACTTATTATTAAATACTGGTATTTCTCTGTTATATTGTTTCCAATCTTTTGCAATTTCTACAATTACTCCTTCTTTAGGCTTTAATTGCTGCTGTAAAAATTCTGGTAAACTTACTTTACCAATAAAACATAATCCCTGAGAATCTTTTTTATCTGCTGTAACTAAATCTTGCTCCTTCGCAATTTTTCTTACTTCAGGTTTTTCTATTTCTCCAATAGGAAATAATGATTTACTTAATTGTTCTTGAGATAACTGACATAAGAAATAAGATTGATCCTTATTGTTATCAGCTCCTTTTAATAATTGAAAAATTTCTTTTCCATTTTCATCAATCGTTGATGTTTTTCGTGCATAATGACCTGTTGCAACATAGTCTGCACCTAAATCCATCGCAGTTTTTAAAAATAAATCGAATTTTATCTCTCTATTACATAAAACATCAGGATTTGGCGTTCTTCCTTGTTCATATTCATTGAACATATAATCTACAATTCGTTCTTTGTACGAATCAGACATATCAATTACTTGAAAAGGAATATTTAATTTTTTAGCAACAAGCAAAGCGTCTGCACTATCTTCTATCCAAGGACATTCGTCTTCTAAGGTTACAGATGCATCATTCCAATTACGCATAAATAACCCAATTACATCATATCCTTGTTCTTTTAACAGATATGCTGTAACACTTGAATCCACTCCACCAGAAAGTCCTACGACAACTCTTTTCATTTTATATTTTTTCAGACGACAAAGTTACAAAATTAAATTTTTGAATACTGCTATCTAATATTCTATTATTTTGATAGACTAATAAGATATTTTTATATCAATCTATTTTAAAATTAATTTGTTTGTATTTGTTATTGCTCTTTCATTTTTTTCTTCTATCCACTGCTGCCCTTTAATTCCTCTCATGATATTATCATACGTTCTCATTAAAAAAACATTATAAACAGCTTCCGAAAGATTTTTTGGTTTATGAGCTAATGAACGTAAACTCATAGAAAAACCAGGAGTCAAATATTTCATGTAATGCCACCAACCTTCTGGCATATATAACATTTCTCCATGTTTTAAATCGGCATACATTGGATTAATGTTTTTTAACGCAGGCCATTTATCAAAATCAGGATTATCAAAATCTATATCTTCTCTACAGATTACAGAATGTGGAATTTTATACATGTACTTTGAATCTTTTGGAGGAACTATAATACACCTTTTATTTCCTGCGAAATGGAAATGTAAAATATTAGCCAAATCTATATCATAGTGCATAAAAACATTTGAACCTTCTCCACCAAAAAATAACATTGGCATCGATTTAAAAAGATTTAAACCTAAGTCTGGCATTTTATAATCTTTTTGCAGTTCTGGAACTTGTTTCATTAAGTTATATAAGAAAATTCTTAAATCTGTA
>DJDD01000028.1:16846-17168 GCA_002430925.1 Flavobacteriales bacterium UBA5933 | reverse complement strand
AAATTCTTAAATCTGTAGGTTTACTTTGTAATAAATCAACATATTCAGACATTTTCATTCGAGCGACTGGTTCATTCACTTTTTTTGTATAATCAACTGGATCATTGTTATACAAAGGAACTATTTTATCTCCAGCTACTTTTTTTATATACTCGAAGTTCCACTTTTCGTATGCTGGCCAATCTTCTGTAATTTTTTCTACAACAACTGGCTTTTGAGGTTTTACGTAATATTTCTGAAAATCTTTTGCTGAAATATTATCAACTCTCTCAACTTCAATAAAATTAAAACTCATTTTTATATAAAATAGAATACAAATTTA
>DJDD01000028.1:0-16583 GCA_002430925.1 Flavobacteriales bacterium UBA5933 | reverse complement strand
AAAAAAAAAAAAAAAAAAGACCAAGAAAACTTGGTCTTAATATAATTGTATAAATCAGTTTAGGCCAATCTTTCAATCAAAGCCATATAAAACCCATCATAGTTCGTTTGGGATGGATAATGCATTTTGTCTGATATTAATTTATAATTTGAGTGATTTGCTAAGAATTTTTTCACTTGCTCTTCATTCTCTTGTGGAAGAATAGAACATGTTGCATAAACCATCAAACCTCCTACTTTTATAATTTTAGAATAATCAGATAATATTTTTTCTTGAGTTGCTATAATTTCTTCTAAAAACTCAGGTCTTAATTTCCATTTTGCATCAGGATTACGTTTCAGAACTCCCATACCAGAACAAGGAGCATCAATCAATAAACGGTCGGCTGTACCTTCCATTCTTTTAATTGTTTTAGGCTCGATGATTTTAGTTTGAATGTTTTGAACATCATTTCTTTTTGCACGACGTTTTAGTTCTTTTAATTTCCATTCGTAAAGATCCATTGCTATAATTTGACCTTTATTTTCCATTAAAGAAGCTAAATGCAATGTTTTTCCTCCTGCCCCAGCACAAGCGTCAACAACTCTCATTCCTGGTTGTACTCTTAAGTACGGAGCGATTAATTGAGAACCTGCATCTTGAACTTCGAACCAACCATTCTGAAATTCGTCTGTTCTAAAAATATTAGTTTTCTCCTCTAACTCAAGTGCATCTTGGTATTTAGATAAAACTTTTGTTTTTATTCTACGATCTTTCAATGCTTTTTGTAATGTTTTACGATCTGTTTTTATTGTATTAACACGTAAAACTGTTGGAGCTTGAGAATTCATGGCATGAACCTCATCTAACCAACGATTACCCAATGATTTTTCTCCTAATTCGAACATCCAATCAGGATAAGATTCTGCAACAGCAGGATTCTTAGATGATGTATGATGTCTTTTTAGAACTTCTTTTGGATAAATTTTTTGAAACTCTTCCCATTTTGGTAAAGTTTGTTCTGGATCTAAAGCAAACCATGTACCTACAAATTCCCATATCGTATCAGGTGAAAGTGGACGACTCATCGCTCCTTCAACCAAACGTTTCCAACGAACTAAATCATAAACAGTTTCTGCTATAAAACCACGGTCTCTAGCTCCCCATTGCTTGTTTGATTTTAAAGTACGTTCTACTTCTTTATCAGCATATTTCCCCTCGAAGAAAATTTGTTGTAATGTGTCAGTTATTCCGACAAATAAATTTTTATATGGTAAAATCTTCATAATTCGCTACAAATTTACAAAGACTAATGAGATTTGACATAAAAAATAATAAAAATGAATAAAATTATTGGATGAAGTTTTTTAAACAATTTCTTTTGTTGTTGAATTGTATTGAATTTGCAATAGTGATTGAAGCGGCATCCTTTTTTGATTGGTCGCATTTCGACTAAGTCTATATATAATGACCAATCTAAAAAGATATAGCGAAAAGCGCGGTGCGAAGCAATTGCCCAAAAACTTAATTAAAAAAAAGATGATAAAAAATACAGGATTTTGAATAATGCAAAAACTAAATAATTTTTAATTATTTCCAAAAACGGAACTAAATTTTTGCTAGAAAAGTCTATTTTGAGATAGCTATAAAAAAAACGGGTTTAAGCTCCTCAGCTTAAACCCAATTGATTTTTAAAAACTTACACTGTAAGTACAAATTATAAATTTAAAAAATCAATCTTACTCTCTACTACCTATTGTCAAATATAGAACGTTTTTTTTTATAAAAAAAATATTTTCAAAAAATATTTATAAATATTGTATAAATATAACATTACTCCTTTATTTATAAGCGTTTATGACTATATGTTTTTTGGATTAATATTTGTTAACTTTAAAGTACTTTAATAAAATAGCTATAAAATTAAGATATAATGAATATCCAAGTAAGGAATTTAACGATAGAGGATTACAATGACTTAACTCTTTCTACAAAAGAAGCCTATGATAATCAAATGGACACATGGTCTGTGGATGAGATCAAAGAATTATTAGCCATTTATCCTCAAGGACAATTTTGTGTAGAAGTAGATGGTAAAGTTGTTGCGTCTGCATTAAGCATCATTGTAAATTCTAAAAAAACAAATCTGAATTCTAATTATGATACAATTACATCCAACGGTAAGTTTTTGAAACACGATTCTGATGGTGATACCATGTATGGTATAGAAGTTTTTGTGCATCCTAACTTTAGACAATTAAGATTAGGAAGAAGATTATATGATGCAAGAAAGGAACTTTGCGAGGAAATGAATTTAAAATCTATTGTAGCTGGAGGGCGAATTCCGAATTATCATAAATATTCCAATGAATTATCTCCACGTCAATACATAGAAAAAGTAAAAAGTAAAGAAATATATGATTCTACTTTAGCTTTTCAATTATCAAATGATTTTAATGTAAAAAAGATTTTAAAAAATTATTTAAAAGAAGATAAAGAATCCTTAGAGTATGCAACATTATTAGAATGGAATAATATTTATTACGAGCCAGAATTAACATCCAACTCGCCAACTAAACGTAACATAAGAATTGGTTTGGTACAATGGCAAATGAGATTGTTTAATGGTTTACAGGATTTTTATGATCAAGTAGAGTTCTTTGTGAATGCTGTAAGTGATTATGGTTCTGATTTTATTATGTTCCCAGAATTCTTTAATACTCCTTTGATGAGTCCGTACAATCATCTCAAAGAAATTGAAGCTATGCAACAATTAGCTACAATGACAGATGATATTGTGAAAAAAATTCAAGAATTAGCTATAACCTATAATATCAATATTATTTCTGGTTCTATGCCACACATTAAAGAAGATAAATTATATAATACTTCTTTCTTGTGTCATCGTTCTGGTAAATTAGATTCTTACAGTAAAATACATATCACTCCGAATGAGTTTAAATATTATGCATTGAACGGAGGAGATGAAATAAAAGTTTTCGATACTGATTGTGGAAAAGTAGGTTTACTAATTTGTTATGATGTAGAATTTCCCGAACTAAGTCGTTTATTAGCAGAACAAGGAATGGAAATTCTATTTGTTCCTTTTATGACAGATACACAAAATGGATATACACGTGTAAGAAGTTGTGCACAAGCAAGAGCCATAGAAAACGAGTGTTATGTGGCAATTGCAGGTTCTGTTGGTAATTTACCTCGCGTAAATAATATGGATATACAATATTCGCAATCGGCTGTCTTTACACCTTCAGATTTTTCGTTCCCAAATAATGGTGTTAAAGCAGAAGCAACTCCGAATACAGAAATGGTTTTGGTTGCCGATGTTGATTTGTATCTTCTAAGAGAATTACACGAATACGGAACCGTGAAAACGATGAAGGATCGTAGAAAAGATTTGTATCAAGTAAAATTGATGAAATAGTAAAGTTGCGTCAACTCTAAAAATTATATTTATTTTTTGGGCAATTGCTACGCACCGTGCTTTCCAATTCAATCTTTTACAAACAGACTTCGACTTCTCTCAGCCATTAGTTTGTAAAAGGATTTCCACTGCAATCACTATTGCACATTCGTGATTACAATGAAATAAAATTATATACAATATGGTTATTATTTTTAATCAAAAGTTCTAATCGTACTTCTATAAAAAAATCAACCCACCAAAATTGGTGGGCTGATTTTTATAAAAGGGAAAAATTACTATTAATAGTAAGTATATCTTCTTACACCTGCAATGTGCTTTGCTAAACGCATTACCTGATGACTGTATCCATATTCATTATCGTACCATACATATAAAACTATGCTTTTACCATCTTTTGATACAATTGTTGCATTGCTATCAAAAATTGAAGGAGCTGTAGTTCCTATAATATCCGATGATACTAATTCATTATTCAAAGAGTATTTAATTTGTTCTACTAACTCTCCGTCTAAAGCTGCTTTTTTAAGCGTTTCATTCAAATCTTCTTTCGTTGTTGTTTTACCAACTTCTAAATTAAGAACAACCAAAGAACCATTTGGAACTGGAACACGAATAGCATTCGATGTTAGTTTACCTGCTAAACTAGGTAAAGCTTTTGCCACAGCACTACCTGCTCCTGTTTCTGTAATTACCATATTTAATGCTGCTGCACGTCCTCTACGGTATTTTTTATGCATATTATCAACCAAATTCTGATCGTTTGTGTATGCATGTATTGTTTCTAAATGTCCTTTTACTATTTGAAAATTATCTTCAATCACCTTTAAAATAGGTGTAATTGCATTTGTTGTACAAGAAGCTGCAGAAAAAATAGTTGTATCATTTGGTGTATATTCCTCATGATTTACTCCATAAACAATGTTAGGAACATTTTTACCTGGAGCAGTTAACAATACTTTATCAGCACCTTTAGAAGATAAATGTCTTGCTAAAGCCACATCATCTTTAAAAACTCCTGTATTATCTATAATTAAAGCGTTATCAATCCCGTAAGATGTATAATCTATATCTTCTGGTTGAGATGCCGTAATCATGTTTACTGTAATCCCATTAATGATTAAAGCATTATTCTCATGATCTACAACTACACTTCCATTAAAATCTCCATGAACTGAATCATGTCTTAATAAAGAAGCTCTTTTTTCTAATAGAACAGGATCCACTTTATCACGAGTTACAACTGCACGTAATCTCAATTGCTCACCTTTACCTGTTTTCGAAGCTAATTCACGCGCCAATAATCGACCAATTCTACCAAAACCGTATAATACAACATCTTTTGCATGAATAACTTTAGAATCTATTTTGTTTTCTAATTTATCACTTAAAAAATCTTGTACAGTTGAATTTTCATTTTGATATTCTGATGCTAATTTTCCTATATCAATGCGTGAAGCTGGTAAATCTAACTTAGAAATACCTTCTGCTAATGCTAAAGTTTCTGTTATAGAAATTGGCTTACCAATAAATTCTTCAGCATACTGATGTAAATTTATAATATCGCTAATACTCTTATCAACCAATTGGTTACGAAAAAGAACTAATTCTATAGATTTTTCGTACCATAAATCAGAGATAATTTTTATGAACTCTATTACTTTCTTATTTGTTTCGTTAAATGACGAAAGCTGTTGTTCGTAAGTTGGCTTGCTCATTTTTTAAAATAGATTTATGTTTTCTTGTTTTGTTTTGGCAAAATTAAACAATTATAACGATTTCGTGACTTTTTTTTACCAAAATTGATAATTATCATATTTAAAAGAACATTTCGATACGAAAATAAATAAATTTAATGAAAAACAATAGATTTTTTAATAAATTTAAAAAATAATTACAACCTCATAACACATTTATATAAAGAATAATATAAAATATAAAGGAATAAAAACAATCAACTAAAACGTTATAGTTGTAAATTTAGTTTTAAAAAATAGTTTGTTTATTCCAAAAAACATTCTATATTTGCACTCGCAATACCGAAATAAACGGTGTTAAAGGAGAGTTGGCAGAGTGGTCGAATGCGGCAGTCTTGAAAACTGTTGAGGGTCACACCTCCGGGGGTTCGAATCCCTCACTCTCCGCTGAGAAAACCCAATAGAGCAATCTATTGGGTTTTTGTTTTTATTGAAGTTGTTGAAAATTCTTTTTTCATAAAACTGAAAGGAAAACAAAAAATAAATAAGCGAAGCGAATGAGGTTTTCTTAGAATCACTTTTCCTTTCTAGGGAACATGAAATAATCCCTCACTCTCCGCTGAGTAAACCCAATAGAGTAATCTGTTGGGTTTTTTGTTTTTCTGAAACTCTTGAAATCTCATTTCATGCATATTATTCCAAATATTTTCTACGAAAAATTTATAAAAGTAATTTAATATTTATTTCTGCAATTATGGTTTTCCGTAATCTATAAAACTTTTCTTAAATTATCTTTACAGAAAATTAATTATAGTTAGTAGCAAATTTAACGAAATACAGATATAGGTATTATTTTACGAAACTATACCGCATTTTATTTTGTGAAAAAACAATGTTAGCGGTCATTTTACCCAACCGACAATTAAAAAACATCAAATTAGAAAAAAAGAGCATCAATCAATTATGGGATTATTCGACTTTTTTAAAAAGAAAAAAAATCAACAGAATTCGACTGTTGAGTCAAAACATACAGATAATGTTGATGATGAAGCACAACAAGAATTTATTGCAGACTCAACTGCAAATGCAGAAAGAATAATAGAAGCATTTGGAGAAAAATATGATGATGCATTCGACTACTCTGTAAAAAGTTTAGAATCAATTGATGAACTTCTTGAAAATTTAGCTGATTTTGCTGAACAAATGGACGAAGAAATGAAAAGTGACTTAATAGCACAAGCTGGGTCATATATTTTTGAAGTCGCAAGGAGAAATTATGGAGGGAAATATTTTTGGTATGACAAATTAAATCAACCAATTTTAGTTACAGGAATTCCTCACTTTCAAATTTCACTTGTTGCTTTTGAAAAAGTAAAAATGAGAATTGAAAATGGACAAGAAGATAATATTCCTTTTTTCTTCAAAGGTTATGAGGAAAGAGTGAAACAAGCAAAACCTGGAGATAATGCAATGATTGTATAAAAATTAAACAAAAGTAAATAACAAACGAAGAATAAAAACTACCGCTAACATCGGTTTTGCAAAATGCGGGGTTTAAGGTAAAAATAAAGTTTTTAGAATTAAAATTGCAAAAACCAATCATATTGGCTTTTTGTTTTTTTTTGGAACTCTTGGAATCCTACTTCAAGCATATTCTTTCTAATATTTTTTACGAAAAAATCTATAAAAGTAATTTAATATTTATTTCTGCAATTATGGTTTTCCGTAATCGATAAAACTTTTCTTAAATTATCTTTACAGAAAACTAAACTATTTTAGTTAAAAATTTGACGAAATATAGCTATAGGTGTTATTTCACGAAACTATACCGCGTTTTATTTCGTGAAAAAAATGTTAGCAGTAATATAAAAAATGAGTATAAATACAAACAACTTTAGTTTTGCAACCTTTATTAGTATTAATAATGGAGATTCTTTTGGTTCAGGTTTTAGAATAGTTGGCGAAAATTTTGAGTATATTATAACAGCAAAACATGTGATTTTCAACCAAGAGAAATTGCTAACTGAAGTTTGGATAAAATCAAGAAACTATTTTGGAGAAACTTATGATGCTTATGATATAATAATTGACTTAACAGAAGATAATGTCAAAACATTTGGAAATTCGGATATTGCAATAATTATCTTACATGAAAAATTTGGACTACACATTCATTCAAAGGGTAACGACATTTCTTATGCTGAATTAACTGACCTTAAAAAGTTAGATGACATTAGAATTTCAGAAAATATATTTCTTGTAGGTTTTCCTTCTTCATTAATAACTAAAGATGATTTTTACGAAAATGACAGACCCTTATTAAGGTATGGAATTGTTGCAGGTAAAAATATGAATAATAATACTTTTATTATTGACTCTATTGCTTATTATGGTGTTAGCGGTGGACCAATTGTATGTGTAGATGCTCAAAATAATATTAGTATAATTGGAATAGTTTCTAGATACATTCCTTTCATTACTGAATGGAAAAACAAATATGAATCATCCTTAATCAGACATGATTTTTATAATTCTGGATATGCAGTTTGCGAAAGATTAGATGAAATCATTAACTTTATAGAAATGTATGACAATGATAATAATTAACAGTATAAGAAACCCAAAGTATAATACAAATATAAATCCGAAGTATAATACAAAGATTAATCCAAAATATAATACAAAGATTAATCCAAAATATAATACAAAGATTAATCTAAAATATAATACAAAGATTAATCCTAAATACAATACTCAAATCAACCCTAAATACAATACTCAAATCAACCCTAAATATAATACAAAGATTAATCCTAAATACAATACAAAGGTTAATCCAAAGTATAATCGTGAATTAAATCCAAAATACGATAAAAACTTTCAAGGTTTGTTTTTATTTAATCTTGAAACTAAATTTTCATTATACATGATAATAATTGAGAATATAATTCTTTTATTTAATGAGCGAGATGAATTCACAAACTACGGAGTACAACATAATGAAAATGGATTCTTAATTTATGACTTAAATCAAAATTTAATTAGCCACTTTGAAAGTAATGGCGAAAATGGATTTAATGAATTTGATTTAGAAAATAAATGGATAAGTTTTATAGTATAATATACTTCTACCAACATGGGTTTTGCAAAAGAGCGGGTTAAGTGCAAAATTCAACATCTGTGCTTTCAATCAACAAAAACCATTTTTTATTTGCTTAAAAAGAGTAAATTAGCAAATAAAAAATGGGGTTGCTACCGTTGGTGCAAAGTTGAAAGTTTCCTCTTTCTAATCCGCTCCTTCGCAGAGCCCTTAACCGTTGTGCGTCATACACAATCAGAACGTTGAAATCCTAAAAATGAGTTTAGAAAAAAAATCCCAACAATTAAAAAATATAGTTTCAACCTACGAAACTGAATGGTTTCTTGGAGATTTATCAGGATTAATGATGAATATTGCTTCAGGAAGAGCACAAGACCAATTAGGGAAATTATCATCACCAATGAGACAACTTTATTTTCTTGGAGGTTTATTAATTACATCAGATGATTCAAATGGAAAAGATATTCAATATTCACCTGAAAAATGGAATGAAATAATTAGACTTTTAAATGAAATTGAAAATGAGTATTCTAAATTATTTTTCCCAAATATAGATGAAGAAATAGATGAAGAGTGGAAAAAAATCAGAAAAGTGGCGATGCCATCTTTTCTATCTTACTTCAATCAAGGTCCTTTAAATTACGAAGAACAATCAATAAATTGGATAACGGAGTTATATACAACACTCGATGATGTAATCGAAGCAAGTATAGGTTTGAAAACTATTGATTTTATTAACTTTTACGAAAATTTAGATGCGTTACATCAAAGAAATTTTCAAAGTTTTTCACCAAAAGGAGAACTAAAATTAAATTGGAAAGATTACACTAAGCTTGAGATGGTAAATACTGCACCACCTGAATTAGGATTTACACCACCCGAAAGTTTTTGGGCAATGTATCATTTCGTTGCAGACCAAGGAATGATTAGCCGATTTTACGCTAAAGAACTTATTTCTGACGACTTAAGCATTGAAAAAATCGAAAAAATATTGTTGCTTTTAAGTTGTTCAAGAGAAGAAAGTGATTTTCTATACTATACGTCAACAAAACCTGGTAACCCTCTTTATGATAAACCGATTTTAAAAGCAGACAAAAATTTATATCAAGTTTTTGAAGTTAAACAAGTTTTGCATTCAATTGACAATTTACTAGAAAATATTTGTTCAAAAAACAAGAATGATATAACAAAGCTTACAAAGACCAAAGGAGACTTATTAGAGAGAAAAATTGTTTCAATTTTTTCTAAATTTCTAAAAAAGGATTTTGAGATTTACACAAGTTATTACATAGATAATTGCGAGCAAGACATTTTAATACTTTGGAAAAATCATGCTTTTATAATAGAAGCTAAAGGATATAATTTACGAGAACCATTAAGAGACCCAAATCGTGCATTTATTAGAATCAAAGATGATTTTAAAAATTGTATTGGTTATGGATATAAACAAACTAAAAGAGTTGAAGATAAATTTCAAAATGAAAAGCCATTTAAAATATTCGATAAAAATGGAAATGCCATTACCGAAATAAATCCAAAATATTATGGTGATGATTATTATTCCATAATTGTAAATATTAATTCATTTGGACAAATACAAACAGATTTATCTGCACTACTTGAAATAGCAGATGATGATATTTATCCTTGGGTTGTAAAACTTGATGATTTAGAAGTCTTTCTATTAACTCTTCTAAAGAAGAAAAAAACAGCAAAATATTTAGTAAATTTCCTATTACTGAGAGAAGAATTACACGGTAAATTAATATGCTCTGACGAATTAGAAATTTGTGGTGGCTATTTAATAAACAAACTGAATGAGAAATTCGTTGAGAAATATGACACTATCGTCACAACTCCAGATTTAGCTGAAATATTTGATGAACAGTATCGCAAAGAAATCGGATTTGAAAATGAAAAGTATTTAAAAGAGAAAAGAAGTGGAAAGTACATTTTTTGGTAATAGAAAAATGCACGAACGCACAATATTAGTTTGGCGCAATGGCGGATTAAGTCCAAAATTGAAGTTTAGGTTTCCAAATCCGACGCTATTGACAAGCCGCGGACCATTGTGCTAAATTTTCAATAAACCACTTAATATGAAAAATATATATACACTTATTTTATTTTCATTATTTACCAACTTAAAAGCACAGAATATTTCTTTTAAAGATAAAGCTCTTGAGGAAAAGCTGTTGTACAATTATGATGAAAATAAGGATGGACAATTAAATAGTTCTGAGATTGAAAAAATTGAAACCGTCAGCCTCAGAAACGATTACTTTGAAGATGATTTAAAAAAACTCCCTAATTTAAAACACTTAAATTTTCTAAATCTGAATAGGAAAAAATTAGATGTATCAACTTTTAAAAATTTGGAATCGATAAATTGTGTATTGTCTCAAATCGAGTCACTAAATATATCTAACTTATCCAATCTGAAAAAGGTAAATGCTTCAAATAATCGATTAATTGAAATAAATTTTAGCGGTTCTAACAATATTATAGAATTAAGATTAGTTAACAATTACCTTAAAGAATTAAATCTAAATAATTTAGTATACTTAGAGAATTTAGTAATTAATAATAATTCATTATCAAATTTAGAAATAGAAGAATGTAAAAAATTAATTGAATTAAGCATAGGAGATAATCCTATAAAAAACAAAATTTCTTTTTATAAGTTCGAAAACTTAGAAACATTAAGTGTAAGACAAATGGATTTAACAGAATTAGATGTTTCTAAAAATACTAAATTAAGATATTTATATTGTGAAAATAATAGATTAACCAGTCTTGATTTGAAAGCAAATAGCAAACTTAATGATCTCTATGCTCATAATAATTTATTAAACACAATTGACGTCACACAACTTCCTTTATTAAGACAATTACGTTTAAAACATAATAACATTGTTTCTATTGAATTAATAAATAATAATTATCTACAGACTCTTAATTTAAGCAACAATAAAATTACTAATATTACATTTTCAGGTGTTGATGAACTACTTGAGTTGGATTTGAATAATAATTTTTTAACACAAATAAATGTCTTACCCCTAACCAATATAAAAGTTCTGTATATATCGGGTAATAAACTTGAAACAATTGATGTTTCAAATCTAAGCAAACTAAATTCACTTGGTTTAGAAAATAATAAATTAAAAAGCATCATCCTCGCTAATAATATTCATTTAGGTAAAATGAATTTATCGGGAAATCAACTGACTTCTATTGATTTTAGTAATCATAAAGGTTTATTACCAGATTTTGTAGAAGAACAATGGTTTGATTTAACAAAAAACCCAGTCTTAGTAAGTTTAAACTTAAAAAACAACGTTCTAACTAATGTAAAATTAGATTTGAACCTGAAAAATAAATTAACAATAATAAAAGATGAAAAAGATAATATAGAATGGAAATAAAAACTACATTAAAAGAAATTGATGGAGAAAATTGGAAATTTACACTTTATGAATCACAAGACTCAAATTGGTATGTTGACGTCGTCTATTCACCAAGAAGTTTTGTTGATTTGTCAATGTTAATTAAACTTAATGAAGAAGAAAAAAACACTGCAATAAACAATCGTGACAACTTAATTAAATTATGTGATAAAATAAGAGATAATTATGAACATTATCAAAGCAAATCAATTAATCGGGATAATTTTCAATTTGACTGGAAAATGAAAAGAATAAAAATTATTGAAATCACAAATGAATTTATAAGAAATTATAAAATATTTAAGAAAAAATCACTTTTATCTGAATCAGAATGGAAAATCAATGCTCTATTACGAGATTTAGAAAAAACTGAAAAATCAAAAGAAATAGAATTAAGCATGGAGGAGAAGATTGATTGGCTAATAAAAAATGATAAAAATCCTATAATACTTTACGCAAATGAATTATTATCTGAACCAATTTCTAATGAAAAAATGAATAATATTATTTCGTCAATGACAAATGGTAAATTATTGGATTCAATTGGATTTCCATTTAGTCATAATAGTCCTATAAATAATATAATTTCAAATTACATTGATAAAATTTCTTGTGTAAAAAATAAATACTGCAGGTAACATTGTGTTTGCAAAAAGTAGGTTAAGTGAGAAATTGAAAGTTTCTCTTTTTTTGTCGCAATAACATTTTATATTTCCTTTTATAACTTTTTAAAAAGTTAAACGACAACTTATCCAAAAGCATCAAAAATAACATTAAGAGTTAAACATAAATACCTTTCTGCCTGCTAAGAAAAGTCAATAATTTTTTATCTGTTGGATTTTTGTTTTTTCCATACTTATTAAAAGATAAATTAATCGAAAAAATACACACTTCTAAATAATCGTAGACTAATCAATGACTACAAAAAAACTAAGTTAAAAAAACATCATATAACATTGTATTTCACAATAACAATTAACTGTATTCGTTACAAAAAATAATTTACTTGAACAGAAGAACTTGGACTTTCATTCAACTTCTTTTAGTTCTTCGGAAATCTTAAAAACATTGTACGATATTTAATTAAAAATGTATAAATAAATGATGGAAAACATTAAGAATAAAAGAATTACTCTACTTTCTCCTTTTATAATAATTTTTGGAAATATTTTATCTGCATTAATTTTTGGAAAACTAATTGGTAAATGGTCTTTCATTCCTTTGATTATAATTGAATGGTTTCTTTTTTTATTTTTCATTCTCAAATTTGGCGAAGAATCTTCAATAAAAAATTGGTTAAAAAAAGGGAATAAAAATTGGTTTTGGATTATAATAACATTAATTATTGGATTAATACCAATTCCGATATTTATAAAACATAATCATTTATTACAAGATTGGTCGGTTTTTATTCCTTGGATACTTTTAGCTTTAATAAATCCTTGGCTTGAAGAATTTTATTGGAGAGGATTTCTGAGTGATGCAACTAAAAAATGGAATAGTTTACTATCAATTTTATTTACTAGTTTTCTATTTGCCATGAATCATTTTGTATTTGGTATAAACTCAGAAATATTTAGGGAAAATGCTGTTGTAATTTCGACATTTATAATGGGAATTGTTTGGGCAATAACTTATAAAAAAACAAATAGTTTAAGATGGGTTATATTATCACATTTTCTTGTTGATTTCCTAAACTTATCTGCTCCAGCTTTTTTAGATTTATTTAGTGCTAGAATGTAAAAAACTAACATTGATTTAATAAAAACAGAGATTAAATCTAAACTTAAAAAATATTTTGTATTTTTTTTATTCTACGAATTTGCAATAGTGATTGAAGCGGCATCCTTTTTTGATTGGGCATTTTGACTTCACTCAATCACCAACTCGAAATGCAATAATTTGAATGACCAATCAAAAAAGATATAGCGAGAAAGCACGGTGCTCAGCAATTGCCCTAAAAATATATAGTTGGATAACTATGATTAATAAAAAAACCACTTTCATCTACAAATAAAAGCGGTTGATATTGAATTGAATTATTATTTTTTTATTTCTTAAAGAAATTTGTTCCGCTTGCTTGTGCTTTTGGAAAAACAGTTATATCTGCTAACTGAACATGTTCTGGTTGATTTAGTAAATAAGCTATTGCGTTGGCGATATCTTCTGCCACCAAAGGATCAAAACCTTTGTAAACATTTTCTGCCTTTTCTTTATCTCCTTTAAAACGAACCAAAGAAAATTCGGTTTCTACAGCTCCTGGAGCTACATTGGAAACTTTTACACCATAAGGCAACAAATCAAAACGCATTCCTTTGCTTAAAGATTCTACAGCAGCTTTGGACGCACAATAGGTTGCTCCGTTCGGGTAAACTTCTTTACCTGCAATAGAAGATATATTGACAATATGTGAATTGTTAGATTTTTTAAGAAATGGAATAACTGCTTTTGATACATAAATTAAACCTTTTACATTGATATCAATCATCGAAATCAAATCATCTAATTCTGCTTCGTCAAAAGGAGCTAAACCGTGTGCATTACCTGCATTATTAATTAAAATATCTATGCTTTTCCACTCATCATCTAAACTTTCTACTGCATTAAAAACAGCATCTTTATCGCGAACATCAAACTGAAGCGTTTTTACATCTGTCAATTTATTTAATTCATTTTCAATTTCATTTAATCGATCTTGTCTACGTCCACAAAGGATTAAACGATAATCAGAAGCTAAAATTTTCGCTGTCGCCATTCCAATACCTGAAGTAGCACCTGTAATAAAAACTGTTCTTTTCATTTTCTAAATAATTAATAAAGCTTTTTTTAGTCCATCTAATATACAAGCTAAAAAGAAATTAAAAAATGATTTATCTTGTTTACGTTTTACATTTTCTACTTTCTGTTCTTTTAACTCCCCTTTTGAGTCATTTTTTACAACAGCATTTGCGATTGAAGATAGGAATTTTCGCTTATCCCCTTCTTTGTTCAATACATTTACTTTTAAGTCGTTGTAATGAATTGAAAAATTTCCGTTTCCATTTTCATCATCCCCATCAAAATCGAAATATATTTTATTTAATTTACCATTTGCACTGACATTGAAATATGGAACTAAAAATGGATCTAAATTTTTGGCAGGCAAATTAACGATAGAACCTTTTATATTAAATTTTTCGTTTGTATTCATGGGATTAAAGACCCATTTCACCTTTAAATCACCATGCATAAATTCAGAATTCCAATCCACTATTACATCGGGTAAAGATTTTTTGTTTAGACCTGAATTAACATTTAGAATTTTCGTGTTTATTTTTGAAAAAGTCAGCTTACCAATATCTTTTGTTTTTTTAGCTTCTTCTTCATACTCTAACTTTGATTGTACTAAATTAACTTGCTTCAGTTGCAAGTCAATTTTTAGTTTTCGTAATTTTTCGGAAAACAATGTTTTTTTAGACAAATCATCTGGCGGTAATAAACTTCTAAAAATATTTGCGTACAATTGATCAAATACAACTACATCTGACTTAATAAATAATTTTTTAGATGGTAGAAAACCAATACTGAAATTGTTACTCGATATTTTATTTACAGAAACTGTATATAAATCGGATTGTTTGGCTAATGATTTTGTGAAATTTATCCTTGAAACTTTTGGCTTTAAATTTAATTTCTGTAGTGATAAATTTCCATTTTTGTATACAATGGTTGATGTGTTTAGTTTATAAATTGGACTAATATCATAATCAATTCCAGAAGAAATTAACTCTAAAAATTTATAATCAAAAGGTATATTATTTTGAACAGTATTTTGATTTATTTTTATAGCTCTTGCATCTAATTGAATATTTTTTAATATTAAGTTGCTTTTATCACCATCTAAAGGAACCATTTGAAGATGAGCATTTACTAATCTTAACTTATTTATATTTATTGAATTATCAAATCTTTTTACTTTTTTAGGGACTTCATTTTTGACTTGATTTGATTTTTTTGACTTTGTAAACAGAGTAAATTTTGGATTTTTGAAAAAGATTTCATTCACATTAAATACTTTTCCATTCACATTATTTACACCAAGAATTGTAAGGTCTAAATCTTTAAATTCAAAAATTTTATCTGAAGAAAAAATAGAATGATCGACTTTTATTGTATCTACTGACAAATTGAAATCAATCAATTTTTTATTTGGTTTGTCGTCTTTAATGTCATTAATAACATTATCCTTTTTTTGTTCTATTATTTTTACAATAGCATGATTAAGCTTAATAGAGTTAGTATGAAAATAAAAATCTCCGTTTTTTAATCCCCATTTGTATTTACTTAATTTTAAAATTGGAGATTCTATATCAAGAAGAACATTTGATTTTGTAAAACTATTTTTAAATTCCGTTTTTGATACAATTGGCTTCATTTTAAAATCTTTTAGGACCAAATTTGAATTTGCTAAATTTAAAACCGAAGCGGTGAGAGTTTGAGCATGATTTAAACGATAATACATTGAACTAAGATTCAGTTTAAATGTATTATAATCGATCGGAATTTCATTCGTTCTAGTAAAGTCATTCATTTTAATTCCTTCTATCGCGAGATCAACATTACTAATATTATATTTTGTTGTTTTAGCATCAGAAAATAACGAATTTATTTTTCCTTTTTCTATTTGAAATTTCTTAACGTTTATAAGATTAGCATCATTTTTTTTCAAATTTATTTTTTCTGATAAGGAATCAATTTTTCGAGAATAATCAGTTTCAATAATCGTAATCTTAGGTTTTTTCAATAAAAGTTTATCTGTAATAAAGTATAATTTATCTTCATTATTAAAACCCCAATCCATGTTAGTAAAAGAAAGTAAAGACGCATTTACATCAAATAAATCAGCTTCTGTTTTATTGGGTAAATATTTATTTTTA
>DJDD01000145.1:5891-6253 GCA_002430925.1 Flavobacteriales bacterium UBA5933 | reverse complement strand
TTATATTTTTCTGAGCAAAGAGGTCTGCAAGTAGGAGCTTTAAATATAGAAACCAAAGAATTGGTATTTCACACAGAAATTGAAGAAAAAGGTTTAGTAAAAGATTTAAAATCAAGCAACGGAAAATTCTTTGTACATACGACTGAAAATAACCTTTATGTTTTTGGTTAATAAAGAAACAAGCCTAAAGAATTTATAAATTCTATAGAAAGATTTGAAATAAAATATTTACCAGACAGACAATTTGAAGCTGATATAAAAAGAACGATTAACGGTAGAACTCATTTAGGAGAATATAAAAGTTACAAAAAAACAACATGGGAAAATTTTCCGAATAGTAAAAGTAGTGTAGATCAATTAAT
>DJDD01000145.1:5304-5644 GCA_002430925.1 Flavobacteriales bacterium UBA5933 | reverse complement strand
GATTTTAGTTATACAGCCAATATAATGAAATTGGCAGATGTAGACAATCCGACTAGATTTGTAAAAGAGCAATTTCAGAAAGTTTTTAAGAAGAATGTAAATGAAATTTTTAAACCAACTGAAAAAGGAGGTATGAGTATAGGTACTATTAAAAAACAGTTTGGAGAAATTATAGAAACACCTAAAGACTTTTTAGATGAAATAAATAATTTTGATAGTAAAATTTATAAAAATATAATTGTTGAATAATGAAAATATTAGAAATAAAAGATAAAATAGGTAATTGGCAAATCTTTAAAGATAAGATTTATTTTATTAAAGATAACCCGTAGTGCATTAT
>DJDD01000145.1:0-4980 GCA_002430925.1 Flavobacteriales bacterium UBA5933 | reverse complement strand
GCAATTTGTCATAATGCACTATGGGTTAAAATACAATTTAAAATTCATTTTATTTCTTTCAAAACATAACTTAAGCATTATAGTTGTATCCTTTTATGAGCATTTTATCGAACAAAAGATTACAATTAAATCTTGTTTTATTTTAATAATTTCTAAAATAGTTCTATGTATCAGATTAACCAAATAATAAAAGTTATTAAAGAAGATCAATGATATTAAAAAAAATACATTTTATTAATCATCAAAATATTATTGTTTATAAAATTAATGTCTATATTTGCGATATCTATGAAAAGTTTACAGAGATATATGGCAATTGTATTGGCGGTGTTTTTTACACTGTTTCAATCTGTGCATATATTTGAACATAGTTTAGAAATTTCTAAAGATAACACTGTTAGTAAACATCATCACAAAACTAGTGCAAAACAAGATTGTCAGATTTGTCAATTTCATTTTACATCTACTGTAAAAGAACAACAATCAATAGCTACTTTAATTATAAAGATTGTTGAAGAAAAAAATAAGGTAGAATACATTTCTCAGTTGCATGAGTACATTACTTTTAGTACTCTTCGACAACGTCCACCACCAACTTTCATTTCTTAATTTACAATGTTTGAATAATTTGTCTATTTACTATTTAGGCAGGTCTATTCATATTTTTTTATCAAAATTTTAAGGAGTTATAAATCATTCCTTATCATAATGTTACAATCAAATTAAAGAAGGAAATGAAAAAAAGTTTATCTATTCTTTTAATTTTAGGTTCTGCATACAGTTATTCACAAACTAAAATTTTTGGAAAGGTTGATAATGAAAATAATCTTCCTATAAAAGATGTTACAGTTACTTTGGGTAACGATATTGCTCCTGTTAAAACAAACAAAAAAGGAGAGTTTCAATTTAATGCTATTCAAAAAGGGCAATATAAATTAGTTTTAAGTTATGGTGATTATTCAACTATAGATACAATAATATCTGTAAATAATGATCCCGTAATTTTGGATTTTAAAATGAAACAAAATGTTACTTATTTAAAAGGAGTAACGTTAGTTCAGCATAAAAATAATGAGCTAAAAAATACAACTTCTCATACATTATCTAGCAAAGTTTTAGAAAAATACAGTTCTAAAAGTCTTGGAGATGCCTTGCAAGAAGTTGAAGGTGTTTCTGCTTTAAGAACAGGATCTAATATTGTAAAACCAGTAATTAATGGTTTACACAGTTCGCGTGTTGCAATTTACGCTGACAACGTAAGGGTAGAAGACCAGGAATGGGGAAGTGAACATGCACCTTCTGTAGATGTAAATAATTATAATAAAGTAACAGTCATAACTGGTGCAAATGCTTTAAAATACAATGGGAATGCTATTGGAGGAATGGTGTTTTTACAGCCAGAAATTCCAGTGAAAAAAGATTCTTTATACGGAAAAACATTATTAACTTACAATACAAATGGTCGTGGAGGTTCTGTAAGCACAAATCTTACAAAAACGTATAAAAGTGGTTTGTATTTTGGAACAACGCTAACAGGTAAATATCTTGGAGATAGCCAAGCACCAAAGTATGTTTTATCAAACACAGGAATTAGAAATCAAGATGTTAATCTACGAATAGGTTATGATAAAATAAAATATGGTTTTGATGCTTCTTACTCATTTTACAATTCGACAGTTGGTATTTTAACAGCATCACATATTGGTAATGTTACAGATTTGGTTTCAGCCATCAATAATCATAAACCCAATTATGTAGGTGATTTTACTTATTCTATTGATAATCCGAAACAAGAAATACAACATCACATAGCAAAAATAAATACCTATTACAAATTTGATAATTTTGGGAAATTAAATTTCCAGTATGCTTTTCAGCATAACAAAAGAAAGGAATATGATTTGCGTAGAGGACAATATAAAAATATACCTGCGCTAGATTTAGTATTGAATACTCAAACAGCTAATCTAGATTTCGAAAGTAAAAAATGGAATGCAATTTCTTTTCAAGCAGGAGTAAGTGGAATTTATCAAACCAATAGAGCTAGTGCAGCAACTAATGTAATGCCATTAATTCCGAATTATAATCGATACGATTTTAGTGCTTATACAATTTTTAATTACAAGCCTTCATCAAAATTAGATATCGATGCTGCTGTTCGTTATGATTACAGTTATGTTGAGGCATTTAAATATTACCTTAAAACGAGATGGGAAAGTTTAGGATACGACAAAACTTTTCCCCAATTCTATAAATCATCAACAGGAACTCAAATACTTGCTTTTCCAAAATTTAATTATTCTAATGTTTCAAGTTCAATCGGAGCAACTTATCACATTAACCATTATAATAATCTTATTTTTAATATTGGTTATTTAATGAGAAACCCTAATCCATCAGAACTTTTTAGCGATGGTTTACATCATTCTACCGGAATTATAGAAATAGGAAATCTAGGACTTAAACAAGAAAAAGCTTTAAAAGCTTCATTAAGTTTTAAACATGAACAAGAAAATTTTCAGTGGGATGTTACACCTTATGTAAATAAAATCAATGATTTTATGCAATTGGTTCCATCAACCATAGAATATACAATTCGTGGCGCTTTCCCAGTTTGGAAATATGTGCAAAACAATGCCTTGATTTTTGGAATTGATGCCAATGCACAATGGGATTATAATCAGAATTTTAGTCAACGAACTGCAATCTCATACATACATGGTAGAAACACAACAGATAAAGAAGCATTGATAGATATGCCTCCTCTTAACTGGGTAAATTCCATTACGTATACAAATCCAAATTGGTATGATTTTAATCTAACTTTAAGAAATCAAACATTCTTTACACAACATAATTATCCTAATTATAATTTTTATACAACTGTCATCGAAGACGGACAGTCAAAAGATGTATTGGTGGATATAAGTACACCACCAAAGGGATATAGTTTGTTTGATATTTCTGCAGCAATGGATTTGTCAAAAGCATTACGTTGGCAAAAAACAGGATTTAATGTATCATTTTCTGTCGATAATTTATTCAACACAACTTACCGTAATTATCTAAATAAACAACGTTTTTACGCAGATGAATTAGGGCGAAACTTTATGGTACAGTTACGCTTTAATTACTAATAAATACATCATTCTATCTTATAGGTAGAGAGAGTTTTAGAAATAAAATTCCTCTTTGCCAGATATTCAATACTCAATATTTTAACACAATAAATTTTTTAAAAATGAAACACAAATTCGGAAAATTAGTTTTAGCTTCAGCATTATTATTCTCATTACAAGCTTGTAATAATGACGATGTACCTGATGTTGTAATCGAAAATGAAATAATTTCTAGAGTTACATTAACATTAACAGGAACAGAAGGGGATATAGTGACGCTTAACTCAGTTGATCCTGATGGAGATGGACCTTTAGCTCCAACGGTTACTGTTTCTGGCGATTTTAATGCAGGTGAAACATACAACGGTACAATTGAATTTTGGAACGATATCGCTGATCCGCATGAAGATAATACAGAAGAAATTAGAGAAGAAAAAGAGCATCATCAAATTTTCTTCCAACAATCTGGTTTAGGTACATTTAGTTACAGTGACGTAGATGCCAACAATCTTCCAGTTGGGTTGTCTTATAAATTTGTAGCCTCAACAACGCCAAAAGTTGGGAACTTAACCGTTACATTAATTCATAAACCAAACAAAACGGGAGAAAACGTTAGTACTGGAGATATTACAAACGCTGGCGGAAGCACAGATGCACAAGTAACATTCCCTGTTGTAATTAAATAATTTTTAGTATAAAAACATTTTTAAGAATAGTAACTTCAATATTTTTTGGAGTTACTATTTTTTATTTTGGGCGTTCCCTTCGGTCGGGTTTTTCGTTTCAATCTTTTATAAAAAATAATTATTGAAATTTTATTGATTCTATTTTTTATAAAAGGATTTCCACTACAACCCCTAACGCAGATAGAAGAAAAATTACTATAAGATAATTAGTTAAAAATGACTTATTATTTTTTCTAGTTGTATATTTAATTTGTTGTTTTAAAATAGCTTATGGGAACTTTTTTTAATGGTGCAAACTGTGATATATATGTAGGAAAGGGTGCAGGTAAAAAATTACTTGATGATATTTCTAATGCTAAAAATAATATTAAAATAATATCTCCTTACTTATCACCATTTCTTATAAAAGAATTAATTTATCTTTATTCAAAAGGGATTGAAATTCATTTAATTACAACAGATGGTATTGAAGATTTTTATAATGCAAATGAAAAAAATATTCATAAATTAATTATTCAGCATCAAATTAAGGATAATGCAGCAGAATTAGTTAGGAATAAATGGATTGATATTATGAAAATACTCTTGTATGGTATAATTTGTTTAAGCTTAATTTTATTATTATCAGGGTATTTTTATAGAGAAATAAAGCTATTATATGGATGTATTCCTTTATTACTGTTATTTTTAATTAGAAATTTTTTTCAAAATAAGGTTAAAAACAAAAAAATATTTAATTATCATTATACTCAACTTTTTCCTTTTAAGGTTTTTGTATCCCCTAAAAATATAAATTCATATAAAAATATGTTTATACATAGCAAAATTTACATTATCGACGATGAAATTGTTTACATGGGATCATTAAATTTTACAAGTAGTGGTACAAAAGAAAATTATGAAACTAGAATTAGAACAATAGATAAAGCAGCAGTAAATAAAATTGTTGAAGAGTTTAATGATTTATTTTTTAATTCTGGTCTTCCTGAAATAGAAATTCAATCTTGGGGAAAAAGTTTATATAAAGAACCTATTAATTAATTACAATCGTCAATTATATTAATGAAGTTGTCTAAACTTTTTTTGAATTATTACTAATTAAGATTTAGATACATTATACTTTAATTATTAGTCATTCATTTGCAATAGTGATTGAAGCGACATCCTTTTTAGAT
>DJDD01000088.1:1833-3757 GCA_002430925.1 Flavobacteriales bacterium UBA5933 | reverse complement strand
AAAGTTGTTTAAACTTTTAATATTATAGTTTTTTTCTTGGGCAATTGCTTCGCACCGTGCTTTCTCGCTATATCTTTTTAGATTAAACATTTATTTTTTGATTAATCTAAAAAGGATGTCGCTTCAATCACTATTGCAAATGAATAATTAATTAAATATTAAAAAACCGATTATTAGAAAGATTATTCAAAAAAAATAGTTTTAAAAAACTTTAATATTCACAATAAAAAAGCCTCTAAAATAATGCTATTTTAGAGGCTTTGTAGCGAAGAGCAGAATCGAACTGCCGACCTCAGGGTTATGAATCCTGCGCTCTAACCATCTGAGCTACCTCGCCTTATTTTAATAAGTTTTGCAAAGATAATTTTTTTTGATTTTTAGTGCAAAACTTTTTTTGTTTTTCTTTGGTACATTCAATTCATTTTATATCTTGCGACTTCAATTATTAAGAATTATGCCGAAAAAGAAATATCATATAGAATTTTCTATAAAGTCTTCACCATCGCTATTATACAACTACATTTCAAGCCCATCAGGATTGTCTGAATGGTTTGCTGATAATGTAAATTCTCGTGGTGAAAAATATACTTTTATCTGGGATGGACATGAAGAGTCTGCTTTTTTAATGAAATCTAAACAAGACGGATATGTTCGTTTTCAATGGGAATATGATGAAGATACAAAGTATTTCTTCGAATTGACTATTGTTGAAGATGATTTAACGAATGATGTTTCATTAGTTATTACAGATTTTGCTGAAGAGGATGAAGTAGAAGAATCGAAGCAATTATGGGAAAGTCAAATAGAAGATCTTAAAAAAATATTAGGATCGGTTTAAAAAACTACTGTTTTGAAAATTAATTTAGGAGGTATTATCGTAAGTACAAAAGATGCTTTAATCAATATAGAGAATAAAGCCTTTAGAAATGGTGATGCCGTAAAAGAGGTTATAAGATTTGTTAATGGAGAAATAATTGATTGGGAAGATCATTATTTTAATTTAATGGCTTCTATGAGGATTTATCGTATGAATATTCCTTTAGATTTTACGCCAGAATTTTTTCAAGAACAAATCAATCTTTTAGTCAAAGAAAATCAAACAACATCAGGGAAAGTAGAATTTTTTGTTTTCCGTAATGATGATAAAGATTTTTTAAATGCTTCAATCAATTTTACTATTACAATAGAAAATAGTGATAACAATTGGGAGTTTTTAACTACAGAAAATGAAATTGATGTTTACAAAGATTATACTGTAAACACTTCTTTTTATTCCTTAGTAAATACACAAAAGCCAGAAGAAAATATTGCTGAAATTTATCGTTTAGAAAATGATTATGCAGATATTATTTTATTAAACGTTAATAAAAGAATGGCAAGGTCTTTAAAAGGAAGTATTTTTGTTATAAATGGAAATACAATTAGAACTCCTAAAAAAGAAGAAGGTGTTATAACAAGTGTATTAAGAAACAATTTTATTACGAAAGTAAATAAAGCAGAAGAATTTAAAATAGAGGAAGTAGAAATTTTCCCTTTTGAAATTCAAAAAGCTGAAGAAGTTTTTATTTTGATTGATGGAGTTGGTATTATGCCAATAACCAAAAATAGAAAGAAAGAATATTCAACAGAAAAAACACAATTGATATTTAATTTTTTATAATATCAATTCATTGATGGATCAGCAGGGGTGTTAACCCAAAGAAGATTTTCACCTCCAAGCTGTTTCATTAAAATTTTCCAAAGATCAGATTCCCAGTGATCAAAAATATCAAAATTCAAATCTAATATTTCCCAAGAATTATTATTCAATTCATTTATAATTTGTTTTGGTGACCAACCACAATAACCAATCAGAAATTTTATTTCGTTGTCACCAATTAATTTTTCATTTATAGCCTTTTTTACATCCTCATAAGAACCTGCC
>DJDD01000088.1:0-1775 GCA_002430925.1 Flavobacteriales bacterium UBA5933 | reverse complement strand
GAACCTGACCAATAAATATTTCCAATAATATTTTCACTGTTTTTAATTAAATCTGGTCGTGTATGTATGTAATAAACATTTTCTTTATCAACAGGTCCACCTTCATAGACAGTTAAATCAGAATCTAATTCAGATACAAATATATTAATCGGTAAATTTGTAGATCTATTCAATATAAAACCAATGCTACCAGATTCTATATGATCTGTAATTAAAACAACACTACGCTGAAAAATATCGTTAGTTAATGTTGGTTTTGCAATTAGAATAGTTCCTTTTTTTATACTTTTGAAATACATTTAGAAATTTTTTTTGGTTATCAATTCAATCTAAAATAATCACATTGTTTTTCTAAAAATAAAAATAAATTATTAATGAAACAAGACTTAAGTTATAAAAGAAAAACTTACGAAAAGCAATCTATGAATTTTGATTCGTTGAGAGATAATCCTATGGAACAATTTAGAGATTGGTTTTTGCAAGCAGAAGAATCTGATGGAGTAGATGAAGCCAATGCGATGTCTATAGCAACTGTTGATGAAAATGGTTTCCCTAGAACAAGAGTTGTCTTATTAAAAAGATATACAGATGAAGGCTTTATATTCTATACAAATTATAATAGTCAAAAAGGAAAAGCATTAGAAAACAATCCTAATATATGTTTATCTTTTTTTTGGCCGTTTTTAGAAAGACAAATCATCATAAAAGGTAAAGCAGAAAAAACATCTGATAATAATTCTGATGGGTATTTTGAAACACGCCCACGTAGTAGTCAATTAGGAGCATGGATTTCTGCACAAAGCTCTGTTATTGGAGAGCATCAAGATTTAGCAGCTGAAGAACTTGAATTAGAAAAAAAATACGAAGGAAAAGAAATTCCACGTCCAGCTCATTGGGGAGGATATTTGGTACGTCCTTTAGAAATTGAATTTTGGCAGGGTAGACCAAGTCGATTACATGACAGAGTTCGATATGTATTACAAGAAAATTATGATTGGAAAAAAGAACGTTTAGCACCATAATTTTTTCATGTTAGAAATTCTATATCAAGATGAATATCTTGTTGCGATAAACAAACCAAGTGGCTTGTTGGTCCATAAATCTTATTATGCTAGAGATGCTAAAGTTTTTGCTGTTCAGGAACTAAGAAATCAGTTAGGAGGACAGCACGTTTACCCAATTCATCGGTTAGATAGAAAAACATCTGGAGTTTTACTTTTTGCTTTAAGTAAAGATGTTTTAAAGATTATGAATGAGCAGTTTGCAACTAGAAATGTTGAGAAGAAATATTTAGCCATTTTAAGAGGTTGGTCTCCAGATAGTGATACAATTGATTATGATTTGACAAATGATGATGGTGTAAAACAAAATGCGATAACACGTTATAAACGTTTGCAAAAAACTGAAATAGATTTGGAATATAATAACCATCCAACATCAAGATATTGTCTTGTAGAGGCTATTCCAGAAACAGGAAGAATGCATCAGTTACGCAAACATTTTCGTCATATTTTTCATCCTATTTTAGGAAGTCGTCCACATGGTTGTAATAAGCAAAATAAATTGTGGTTAGAAACCTATGGCTTAAAAGGAATGATGTTACATGCCCATGAGTTGAGTTTTAATCATCCTATTACAAATGAAAAAGTTACTTTAAATGCTAAAATAAATGAAGAATTTAAAGAAGTAGGAGAAATTTTAAATTTAGATTTGACTTTATATTCATAAATGATTTATATTTAATTACTTTAATCAAACCTGTTGTGCATTTTGTT
>DJDD01000165.1 GCA_002430925.1 Flavobacteriales bacterium UBA5933 | reverse complement strand
AATAAAAAATATAAAATATTTTCAAAACACTAATATACATCATTTTATTTTATTAATCAATAATAATAAAGAGTAAATATATTTTTAGTATTGTACTTCATACACTAATTAAAAATATCGATTAAAGCAATCGATTACATTAATAAAAAATAATATTCATGAAAAGACAATTACTTATTAGCTTGGGATTAATTTCAAGTATTTTATCTGCACAAAAAGCAACAATAACAGAATCTTCTGGCTGGCTAGAAAGTGCTTATATAAAATGGAATACACCTACAGAAAATGTAGACAGTTATAATGTATACTACACAGGAAATGGTATAACAAACAAAAAAATTGATACACAATTAATCCGTAATTATGGAACATATTTTAGAGCAGATGTTATTGGTTTATCAGCAGGTAGTTATAATTTTAGAGTTGTACCTGTTATAAACGGTGTCGAAAAAGAAGAAAGTTCTACAAATAATATTACTGTTTTACCACATAAAAGAGATGGCTTTGCTCATACTAATAATAAGATTCCTGGTGCATATAATTTAGACGGAACACTAAAAAAAGATGCTGTAGTAATTTATATATCAGAAGATAATAAAAATACAGTTAGTCTTAACGTAACTGGAGCAAATAATAATCCATGTATAGGATTACAAAGTATTTTAGATGGGTTTAAAAAAGGAAAAGATACACGGCCATTAGTAGTAAGATTAATAGGAAATATAACTGACCTATCCTATATGCTGAATGGAGATTTAGTTATAGAAAATAATAACAACAGTTCAAGCTATATTACATTTGAAGGCGTTGGATCTGATGCTATTGCAAATGGTTGGGGTATTAGAATAAAAAACGCTTCTAATATAGAAATTAGAAATTTAGGTTTTATGTTAACTGATGCTGCTGAAGGGGATAATATAAGTCTACAACAAAAAAATGATTATATATGGGTGCATAATAATGATTTATTTTACGGTTACCCAGGAAAAGATACTGACCAAGCAAAAGGAGACGGTGCTTTGGACGCTAAAAAATCAGGATATATTACTTTTTCATATAATCATTTCTGGGATAGTGGTAAAGCTAGTTTATTAGGACTTAGCGAAGCAAATACTGTAGGTGCTTATGCTACATATCATCATAATTGGTTCGATCAAGACATCCAAGAGTAAGAACATATACTACTCATGTTTATAACAACTACTATGACGGAGTGTCTAAATATGGAATTGGCTCTACCATGTCATCCTCTATTTTCTAAGAAGGAAACTATTTTAGGAATACAAGATATCCTATGCTTATTTCTAAACAAGGTAGTGATATTGCATCCAATTCTACAGGTACATTTTCAAATGAAGATGGTGGAATTATAAAAGCCTATAATAATTACATTGAAGGTGCATTTTCTTATTTACCATACAATAGTGTTTCTAATGCTATTCAATTCGATGCTTACGAAGTTAAAAATAGAAATGAGATTATAAATGATAATATTAAAGCATTAAAAGGTAATTCAACATACAATAACTTTGATACAAACTCTTCTTTTTATGTAAAAAATTTAATTGTAGAAAATCCTGATTTAGCTAAAGAAAATGTAATGAAATATGCTGGACGAGTAGAAGGCGGTGATATAAAATTTACTTTTGACAATTCCGTTGACGATCAATCTTCTAGCATAAACCAGACATTAATGAATTTACTTAAAAATTATAAATCTTCATTAGTATCAATACAAGGAATTGAATCTTCTCCTGCGAGTACTGATATTTTAAATATTCCTAGCAATAACGAGCAAACAGTATTAGTAAACACTTCTATACAACCTATAGAGTTTACTTGGGACGGAACAGCAACAGATGTAGAAGTTATTGGCTTACCTGAAAATGGTATAGTTTATCAAAAAAATAATAATACAAAAACTATTGTGATTTCTGGGACACCAACAGCAGATGTAAATTTTTCTCTTAAAACAATTGGTAGTGGTACCCTTGTACATGCAACAGGTTCTATTACAATAGAAGATGAATCGACTATAAATAATTCAGAAATCCATAATTTTACAACAAATGGAATAACAAGTAAATTCTATACATTCTCTGGTGCTACAAACATTAACTCTACAGATGGCAATGCGACATATGATGAATTAACTTTCACAAAAAGATTGAAAATAGAATCTGCAACTACAATTAGTTATACTACTAAAAAGAAGTCCGAGTTAACATTGGTTTTTGACACTACTTTCAATGGAAAAATTAAATTTAATGGAGTTAATTATACAGCCAAAAATGGAATTGTAGTTATTTCTGATATTGCAGATGGAGAACATAAAATTACAAAAGGTGATACAACAAATCTTTATTACATAAAATCTACTTTCGAAGAAGAAACAACATTAACATCAAAAGAAAATTTATTAAATAATACTGAAGTTAGTATTTATCCAAATCCTGTTACAGATAAAGTAAATGTAAAAGTTTCTGACAATTCGATTATTAGAAAAATTAGAATCTTGAGTATAGATGGAAGAATAGTTAAAACCATAGAAAATAGTCTTTCTATAGATGTAAAAAATATTAATTCAGGAATTTACATCTTACAAATCGAAACAAATAACAATATAATTTCTAAAAAAATTATCAAAAAATAAGAAAATAAATAAAA
>DJDD01000141.1 GCA_002430925.1 Flavobacteriales bacterium UBA5933 | reverse complement strand
ACGGTGCGAAGCAATTGCCCTCAAAAAATAATTAAAAAAAGATTAATCGAATTGAATAAATGGAACAGTATAACTTTTATATAAAAAATTCCTTTTTTTTAAAGTTTAATAAATTATAAATTAATTAGTTGTTTATTTTTTAATTTGTTTATCAATTTTAAATTGTCCCTTTTTTGTCCCCTTCGAAATAATTAAAATGGTAATTATGAAAATTATTTTTGTACAAATCTTAGTCAATATAAGATTTTGAAAATAATTATTCACATGAGAAAAATGTACTTATTTTTCTATTTTTTGTTTTTTGCAACTCTACTTAATGCTAGGACAATAGATAGAAATAAAATTTTAATTTCATCGACTTATAATCCAAAAGTAGTTTTTACACCTAGTTCGGATAATATACTTTACGTAAAGAAAGATGGTTCAGGAAAACAAGATGGATCATCTTGGGACAATGCAATAGGCGAATTGGCAGATGCGTTGAAATGGGCAAACGACGAAAACAAGAAACATGCTTGGAGTGATAGTAATCCACTGAAAATATATGTATCCAAAGGAACTTACCATCCTTTATACTCGCCAGAAGATGGAGAAAATTATGGAAAAGATGACGGTAGAAATAATACATTTTTGATGGTAAATAATGTAAAATTATACGGAGGTTTTGATCCCGATAATAATATAAAAACATTAGATGATAAGCGTATAATACCAGATGGAAAAAATGAAGCACCTAATGGAACGATATTAAGTGGAGATTTTAACGATGATGATATAATAAGCGGTAGTGGAAAAATACTAGAAATAAAAAATAATACAGAAAATGCTTACCATGTAGTAACAGGAATAAATAAAAATTCAATTTTTTTATTTTTAGATGGTTTTACTATAAAAATGGGGAATGCAAATCAAAATTCTGAAATAAAAATAAATGGTCAAGGTGTTCATCGAGATAGAGGAGCAGGAATATATTTTAGATCTTCAGATTCATCAGCAATATTAAACCTAAATAATGTAGATGTAAGTTGTAATACTACTACAACAAATGGAGGTGGAGTTTATAATGAGTCATCAAATAATTCATCTTCAGAAGTTAATATAAAACAATCTCTAATTTCAAATAATATAGGCAGATTTGGGGCTGGAATACACTCTTATTCTTATGATTTAGAATCTAAAATAAATATATATAATTCTACTATAAAATCAAATAACTCTAGTGATAATGGTGGAGGAATTTACTCTTATAGTAATAATAGTTTACAATCAATATCAAATGTTAATATTTATAATTCGATTCTAAGTAAAAATTATGCACCAAATGGTGGAGGAATTTATTCATCTTCACAAAGTAATAAGTCTTTTGTAAAAATTGTAAATTCTAGTGTTGTAGATAATTCGTCTAATTTAATAATTTCTAGTCAAAATTTATTTACATTTTATAACAGTATTTTTTATAAAAATAAAGATATAAATGATAAATTAATCACAACAGTTTCTAATCTATATAATAATTATAATAAAGAAATAAAATATAGTTACATACAAGGAATTACCTCAACAGATAATGGAAATATAGATGGAACACTAGATCCATTGTTTACAAACGAATCTAGTGGAGATTATAGTTTACAACAAAACAGCCCATTAGTAAACAAAGGAAATAATGCTTTGTATACAGGTGATATAAATACAGATACAGATTTAGCGAATAATCCACGTTTATTTGATGGAACAATAGATATAGGTGCTTATGAAAGTCAGCCCTATCAAGCACCAAAAATTATTAATGTTACATCTACAACTGATAATGGTTTATATGGTATTGGAAGAAATATACCTATAACAGTAGAATTTGATAAAATAGTTAATGTTGATACTATAAATGGTATTCCTAAGCTTCTTTTAGAAACAGGATTGGTTGATAGAAGTGCAGAATACATTAGTGGAACAGGAACAAACACATTAACTTTTATCTATAATATACAACAAGGAGATTTAAGTGAAAATTTAGAGTATAATTCAACGTTTTCACTATCTCTAAATGGCTCAAAAATAAAAAGTTCTTCTTTAATAGACGCTGTTTTATTATTACCTGAACCAAAAGAAAAAGGTTCTTTATCTACGAATAAAAACATTGTAATAGATGGTATCCGACCAGTAGTTAATTCTATAATTCGATTAAATGATTCTCCAACAAAAGCAACGAGTGTATCTTTTGAAGTAACTTTTTCTGAACCTGTATCTAGTGTAGATATTTCAGATTTTACACTTACTACTATAGGCTCAGCTTCCGGAAATATAGCAAGTATTACAACCGTTGATGATAAATATACTGTAGTAGTAAATTCTATTTCTGGTCAAGGAGAAATTCGTTTAGATTTAAAACCTTCTGGAACTGGAATCATGGATGTTGCAGAGAATTTAATTGCGAATGGTTTTAATTCTGGTGAAACTTACGAAATAGATTTAGTTGCACCTGCAATACCAACAGATTTTGTAGGAGTAGGTGGTAATGAAGAGATTAATTTATCATGGAATGCCAATATAGAAGATGATTTTAAACAATATAATTTATTTGTTTTAATAGAAGGAACAAAAACATTTTTAGCGACAATTCCAAGTGGAACAGAAACCTATAAGCATACAGGATTGAATAATAATACCAGTTATACATATTATATCTCGGCAGAAGATAATTTGGGTAATAAAAGTTCTGAAGCTACTACTTCAGCTACCACTTTAGCAAATCAAATTATAACATTCAATCCATTACAAAATATAATTTACGGAGATGAGATAGAATTGTCAGCAATATCTTCTAGTGGTTTGGAAGTTGAATTTCAATCCTCAAATAATTCAATTGCAGAAGTATATAAAGATAATAATGGGAAATGGAAATTAAAGGCAAAAGCAATAGGGAATGTTACGATTACAGCTATACAATCAGGAGATAATACCTATTTACCAGCGGCAAACGTTTCACAAATTTTAACTATAAATCCTGCAATTATTACTATAACAGCAGAACCAAAATCAAAAAATTATGCAGAGATAGACCCAGAATTAACTTATACAGTAAGTGGTTTAGTAAATAATGATATTCAATCAGATATACTTTCTGGAAGTTTACAAAGAGAAATAGGAGAGGATGTAGGTACTTATGAAATTCAAAAAGGAACCTTATCAGCGACATCAAATTATTCTTTAGTGTATGTAAATAATTATCTAGAAATAAGTAAAGCCACTATTTCAGGAATTAGTTTTTCAGACAATAGTTTTGAGTATGATGGAAGTTCAAAATCATTATCAATAATAGGAACATTACCAACAGGAGCAACAGTCAGTTATACCAATAATAACCAAACAAATGCAGGAACATATTTAGTAACAGCAAATATAGATGGTGGAGTAAATTACGAAGGTTTCATATTAACAGCAAATCTAGAGATAATGAAAGTATATCAAACTATTACGTGGAATCAAAACTTAGTTGTTGGTTGTTCTGGCGAAACTTCAATAGATTTAGAAGCAAAATCATCTAGTGGTTTACCGATAACTTATAAATCTTCAGACGAATCAATTGTTCAAATTATCGGAAATAAAGCAATTATGATCAGAGGTGGTATGGTAAAAATAACAGCAATACTAAAAGGTGATGAAAATTATTATGATGCAGAGGAAGTTGAAATAACTATGAGAAATTTACTAAATGGTTATATTAAACAAAAGTGGAATGATGTTTTAATATTTGATAACCTTTCAAATCAATACGTAAAATGGCAATGGTACAAAGACGGAAAAAAGATTTTTGGAGCAACAAAACAATTTTATAATTCTAGTTCAGCATTATCTGGTGAATACTACGTTACGGCTACTGATATTGATGGTAATGAAATTGATACCTGTCCTATAAGCATAGCTGTTGCAAGACAAATAAATAAAGGTGGAATAAAAATAGCTCCTAATCCAATTAGACAAGGAGAACTTTTTAAATTATATGCAGATTATTCCTCAGAAGATTTAGTTGGAGCATCAATTGTTGTTGTAGACTTATTAGGTAAGCAAATCAATAAAATAACAAAAATTGATTTAGAAACAACGATTCCAGCTCCATTAATAGGTGGTGTATATATAGTATATCTGTCCTTAAAAAATGGTAAAAAATCTAGTACTAAATTATTGGTTAAGTAATTAAGAAAAACATGAAAACGATAAAAAATAGTTTAGCTCTAAGTTTTATATTTTTAGGAACTATATTCTCTAACGCTCAACAGATAAGTATATTGGCTAACGCAGGAATGCAAGGTTTATCTTATAATATAGATGATGGAAATAATACGCTAAAATTAGGAGCGAGAATTGGAGTTGGTTATACTTATTTCCTTAATTATCATTTAGCAATTATCACAGGATTAGAACTAGGAACTTATAGCAACAAAACAACACTAAATAATTCTGTGTATTCAAGTGATGAAATCGATACGGATGGAGAATTGTTTGAATTTAGAGTTAAAACTAAAGGTTATAAAGAAGAAAATCAGTTTAATGCACTAAGTATACCATTAATGCTACAATACAGAACCATAGGAGATACTCAATTTTATTTTAATGGAGGAGGTAGAATTTTTTTACCATTTGGACAAAAATCTACAATTACTATGAATCAGTTACAACTAACTGGATTTTATTCAGACGTAAATGCGGAATTATTTGATATTCCAAATCATGGATTTGAAACTTTCGACAATTGGAAAAGTACTTCAAACACAAAATTAAATACCGCTTTTGCTTTAAGTGCAGAAACAGGACTTAGCTTTGAATTGGATGATAATATTCGACTTTACACAGGTATATATATAGATTATGGATTAAATGACATGCAAAAAAAGCAACAAATAAAAGCAAATATTTCATTAATCAATTACAATGATGCAGGTTATAATGATAAACAGTTCAATAGTATTTTAAAAACGAATAGAATTACAGATCAAACAAAATTAATGGCCTATGGAATTCAACTAAAACTAGAATTTGGACCACGTTACAGAGGAAGAGGTTGCAGTTGTTATTAACTAACTATATTTTGCCAGCAAGAAATTGTTGGCATTTTTTATCATGTATAATACATTTTTAACATTTAACTTTATAATGGCGTTCCCTTCGGTCGGGCTTTCCGTTACAATCTTTTCTAATTGTTCATTGCATTTCGATTTGGTCATTGAGCGAAGTGGAAATGCATTGTATTAGCAAAGGATTTCCACTTCAATCCCTAACGCAAATTCGTATAAAACAAGAAAATTCATCTTCGATATTTTTCTTTTTTTGTGTTAAATAATTGTTTTATAGCAGATTATTTTTTAAATTCGAATTACCAATCTACTGCTATGCC
>DJDD01000049.1 GCA_002430925.1 Flavobacteriales bacterium UBA5933 | reverse complement strand
CTCCGAAACCTTCTTTTTGGCGAATTGTAAATGGTGTGTTTTGACTTAGCTTGTTTTCGATGATGATAACATCATCAATCTTTCCTAAAATATTCCGTTTTATTAAAACAGCATCAGCTCTCATAAAACCACCAGTGGTTTCTAAAGGAACTTCAATAAGTACATCATAATTTTTTAGTTGGTCTAACGGTATTCCTGTTTCTTTGGCTAAATCGTCAAACAATTTACCTTTTTTAGATTTGATAGCTGCAACAATGTTTTTGCTTAAACTATTTCCTAACTTCACAACATTACCAAAGTTGGTAATTTTACCACTTCGATCCATCCAATTAGAAATAAGATCTTGTGTTTTAGCATCTTTCGTTACTAAATCTAAATCGTCTGCTAAGGCTTCATAATCTGCTTTTGTCCAATTATTTTTATGCCCTACAAAAGCTTCTGCCAATATAGGATTGTTATTTACCGCTTCACGAAATGCAGAATTATCACAATCATCTAAAAATTTTGCTAATGTGCTTACTGCTTTGTCATCTGTAAATGCAACGATGTATTTTCTTACTTCTGGGTTCAAGTTTCCCATTTTTGTAATATAAACACCATCACTAAGCACAAATTTACTTCCACTTTTATATAATTCATTATAGATAACTAAAGCATCGGGATGATCGTTCATGAATTTTTTGAACTCTGGTGTACTTTTATTAAAGTCTTTTGCCCATTGTTCTATCATGCACGTATTAGATTGCGCATTTAGGTTAAAACCAATCAGTATAAAAATGATTAATAGTATTTTTTTCATAAGCTATCTTGTAAAAGTATTCTATTTATTTTCAAAATTAACTTGATATTCTGTTCCTGTCTTATTACCTGGCATTAGATAAATCATTTGTATTGGGTATTTACCTTTTGGTATTATTCCGTAGCTAGAACCGATTAAATCATTAATTTTTGCGGGACGTCGTTGTACAGGAACACTTAAATAATTAGAACTTGCCTTAGTTACCAACTCATACCAATCATTTTTATAATATCTAAACAAATCATATTTATATGGCAAGTAATTTGTTAGAAATGCGTTATTTTCATTATTTTCTAAATACATTAAATAAGAAGAGAAAATTGGGATTGCTTTTATTGGCGGAATTCCTATTTCATCACCACTACGATCTAACGTTAGGTACTCTACTGGATAATTATTATAAAATAATGTTTTAAATTTTTGTGCAAAAGCATCATCCATTAATGCTGAAACTTGGAGTAAAGGTTTATTATCTGTATATCTTGTTCCTACTAATTCAGATAAATCAAAACTTTCATTCCCATTGGTTACTCCATTTTGTAACATCACAATATCTGAACTTACTTTTTCCCAATAATGATTAAATTTTAAACGTTTTAATTTCTCTTGCAATGTGTTATACTGACTTGTACCAAATGCAAAAGATAATCGCTCTATTTCTCCATCTTTAGAAAGTTTCTCTGCTTTCTTAATTGTTGTTTCAGTTTCTATAGAAGAACCTTCTTCATCTTCTCCTTGTGTAGATGTTGATGTTGTAATAGAAGAATCATTCGTTGTGTTTCCTTTTAAACTTTTAGCAATAATTCCTAAGGTATAAGTGCTTTTGTTCTTTAATTCTGGCATTTCAAATTGCACTTCATTTGTTGCTTGATCATAAACAAAATTGGTTTCTAATGATTTATCATCCGTTGTTTTTAAAACTGTTTTTGTTGTCCAATTCGGATCGTCAAATAAATAATCTTGTCCTCTTTTTAGTTTTATGTAGCCTTTATTAGACTCCTTTTTATAATAATAATTTTGATCCACTACAGGATAAGCATATTGTATATTGTGTAATGGAATAACATTAGGAGCACTTCCTGTTGTAAACTCTCGCTCTTCTGTCTCAATCGCTTTTTTACCATTTTCCATCATCACTTGGTAAATTCCACCTTTTTTCTCCATGAAACTAACCGTTACAATTGCTTTTAATTTCTTATTCGGTGGTAATATATCTTCTGAAATAAAATTAGCACGATCACTTGCTTCATAATCTATTTTACCTACAATTTCTTTTCCTGCTTCATCAACTACTGTAAATTTATCTATTACAATCTTATACGTATGATCGCCATCATCTTCAGGAATAACAACAGGTTCGTTTACTGTTAAAGCAAATGTAGCTTGTGGAATAGCAAATACATCTACATTAGTATCTGCTTTTTTAGGTGTGACATCTGTAATGATTTTCATTCCTCCTAAAATCGATTCATTTTCTAGTTTACATTCTTCACCAAATTCTAATTTGAATCTAAATTTACCTTTTATTAAACCGCCCAATAAATTATAATTTCCACCAAGATAACCTCTCATCCAGAAAGGATTAGGTCCCCTAGCTTGTAAAAGTGCAGCTGCACCAGCTTTAATAATTGGAATTTTCTTTCGAATAAAAAATAGTTTTATTTTTATCCCTAATTCTCCTTGAAGATAAACATAAGCTTGTCCGTTGGCATACCATCCATTAATTCCTATTTGTTTTCCTCCTCTATTGGTACATACAGCTTCACCATAATCTTTAAGCATGATATCGGCACCAAATCCTGCAGCAAAACGAGCATACAAGAAAAGTGCATTCATATCTCCAGTATCAAATTTGAAATGCGTTCCAAATGCAAAACCTTTTCCGTCTCCAAGATCATTAAGATTTTTCATATAATCCAAATCACCTTGTTTTAAACCTAAAATTTGAGCAACTTCAACTGGTGGTGGCGGAGACCCTGGAATACGATCACCAACCATAAAATAACTTGAAGATTGTACATAAAAATTACCAACACCAACTTTTAATCCTATCATATCTGTTGGTGTTCCTATATGCATGTACCATTCATCTGGTGCTATATGAAGAACTGCCCAACCTGCTCTTCCTCCTGGACCTATTCCTTTTACTATACCTCCAGCAACGTCTACATATACATCTAAATTAGCATGAAATATTTTATTATTAAAATCATAATCCATAGCAAGTTTAGCTGATAAAGCTGAATTTCCAGTAAATTCTGTAGGATAATATTCATCGACATCAACATCTATTATATTTTTTAGAGGGCTATTATCGCTTGTTAAGTCTTTAGTCAATTTATCAAGAAATCTACCTCCCGTTGTTTCGTGTAATTTTTCTTGTAACTTAGCCAAAGGATTATTAAATCCTACCGTTATATCAGCCATTACTTGTGCTTCTCCTATAAATCCAATATTTCGTAATCCTCCATTTTTATTGGTTGATACATTAAAGCCTGCCATAAGAGAAATAGCCTCTTTTTTTGAAACATAACCATAAACAGCGGCTCTTACTGCTACTCCAACTTGTTCATTCGGAATAAAAACAACAGCACGTTTTTTATTTTCTATACTAAGTCCTGCATCAGGTATCATACGATAAAATAATCCTCCTGAAAATCCTGAAACTGTAAAAGTTCCTGTATTGATATTTAACCCATCTACCATACCTTCCAATCCCCAATATCTAAAAGTACTACGACCGAAAATAGCATTAAGATTTATAGTTCCCTTACCTAGACCTTTGATCTCTGTAGCTGAAAGATTTGCTCTAAATCCTTTTCCATACAAAGGATCATCTCGCATGAATTCTAATTCACCACTAACTTTTGCAACAGTTATATCAACATTGTTAAGATATAATTTTGATATTCTGAAACCATTATAATTCCAGCGTTGTCTTATAGTATTTTTCTCTATTATTCCATTAATAAAGAAAGCTCCTCTAGCTGCAAATCCTTTATCTTGAAGGCCTACAGTAATATCCATTCCAAGATTAGCTTGGTTTTCTGTTAACTGTAAGTCAATCTTATTAATGGTTACAGGGAAATTACCAATTTGGTGAGCACCTCTTGTTCCAAATTTATCTACAGTCATAATAGGACCTTTTGTTTGAAGTGTTAATCCTTCGAATACAATTCCCTTAAACTCTGATTCTTTCTGATTTTCTGTAGTATTATTTTGATTTGGGTTACCATTCGCACTAATATCCATTGAACCATTTAAAACAGCTTTAGGTAAAAATTCTCTATTACGAACTAATAATTCTAAATAAGAACCAGGAAGAATACTTGCTTTAGCACTCCATAAAGAAAAATCTAATTTTTCTTGAACTGATACAGCTAAGAGATATTCATCTTCTGTTATATAACCTTCATAAGCCAATGTACCTAGATTATTGGTAGCATTTTTTTCTGTATTTTGTATTGGTAATTGGATTTGACCATTAATATTTGCTCCAACTATTTTAGAGGCTGCTAAATTAAGTCCAATTTGATCTAATGAATAACTCCATGCATTTTTTTCACTGGTAATACCCTCTTTTAAAGGAAATATATTATTTGCAGCAAATTGACCTGATACCCCATACCCATCAATAATTAAATGGTGAGCATCGAATGAAACAGGAGCAACTCTTTGTTTGTCTGTCTTAAATTCTTTTGGTAGACCAATGTGTAAAGATTCAACATAAAAACCTCTCCAACTTTCAGCGCCATCTATTAAATAACCGTGGGTATAATAATATTCAGGGAAAACAATTCCAGGATCAGAACGAAGATCACTCATATCCAAAATTGCATTATTCGCATAGAAGGTAAAATAGCCTTGATTTGTTTTCTGTGTTTGTTTTGTAATTGCAAAGGGAGAAATGCTTACTTTAACTAATAAATCATTCCAACTTGTTGCTTTTACAGCAAAATCTCCACGAACACGAATTTTATCATCTTCTATAATATCTCCCGAACTTAAATCGACAGGTACTAAAACATTTCGAGAAATTTGTACATTACCCTTTAGGGCTAATTCTTTTATTCCGTCACAGTCTATTACAACATAGGTATTCTCATTAACAGAATTTCCTCCTCCTTCTTTATTAATGTACCCCCCTTCTAATGTAATTAACCATTCATTTCCATTAAAACCTATATGTTGATTTCCTAAAAGAGAAAGTTTTGCATCGCCAATGATTTTACCTTGATAAGAAAGCTTTACATCTTCTGCACCAAAATATAATTCCTTTTTTCCTCCATCTAATCCTTGTTGAGGCGTAATAATCCTTGCATAAACATTAATTAATGCATATTCTGGAGTAAATTTAGCTTTTGTAACAACTATTGCATACTCCACATTATCCATCACTTCTTTTACACCGATAGGAAGCTCGGTTAATTCGCTTGGATTAATTGTATTAGAATAACCATTTTTGTTTTCTACAACATTCAATGCTCCTCTTGCTATTGCAATCTCTTTTTCCACTGGTGGATCTTGCGTAGGTGAGTATAATTCTTTGTAGAAATCGATAGGTGTTTTTACATTAAAATTATCATTCGCGATTACTTTTATTGAAAGAAACAAGCAAAAAAAGAAGTAAAATTTTATGATGTTATTTTTTTTCATTTGGTTGAGGATTAAAAGGAATAATTATAGCCAAGAGTAGCTGTTAATTCGTTCAATTTTTTATCTGGAATATCCTGATTGGTATTTCTAAATAATTGAATGATAGTTGCACTAAAATTATGCTTTTCCCAAGGTGAATAACCTGCATTTAATCTGAAGTTAGAAACCTTGGTAGAAATTGCATTACTTGTTGAAGCATTGTATGAAACACCAAAAGAAGTTTGTAACTTTTTATCCATAAACATTTTATTAATTGTAGCAGAAGGTCCCCAAATATTAGTGGTTTTAGATGCTGCAAACATATTAGTATAATTTATGGAAGTCGCTAAACTAATTGATCTTTCAGGTAAACCTATAGAATAAGTTAAATTTGCATTATGGAAACGATTTAACCCTCCTCTTCTAACAATATTATTTTCTTTATTGACCATGTCATTTAAAGAATAATTAAAATTTATATTTTGTGTTAATTCTTTTCTACTTGATAAATTGTAATTTGCATTAAGATTAAAATTCTGAGAAATTTGCTTATAATTAATTGAATCTCTAGGCTGTTGCAATGCTAAAGGATTATTATTTAAATTATTGAACTGATTAAGTTGGTTGTTTGTATACATTGTAAAATTAGAATAAGTTGCTGTAAACATTAACTTATCTGTTGCTTTTACATTGGTATTTATTGATCCAACCCAACGGTTCGTTTGTTTTAATTTAGCCGAATTCAAATTATCTCTTTGACGACCAATATTTGCACTAACATTTACATTTCCTTTAAATAAATTAAATGCTGTGTTTATGGTAATATTTTCTAAATCATTATTAAAATAATAAGCCCCTAATGTTCTATATCCAGGATCTATTCGCTCATATTTTATTCCTAAACTTGTTGATTTTAAATTAAAATTTACTCCAGCATTATATGCATTAAAGCTTTCAGAAGAAGAATTATTTTTTAAAAATTTATTTGCTATTCCTTTTGAAGATTTTCCTTTTTCTGCTCGAATATCATTGATGAGACCTGAATTAGAAAATTCTGCAAAAACTTCAACATTTTTTAACAATTTAAAGGATCCCAACATCGAAAGAACTAAATTTTCTTCAGGTGTTATTCCTCTATCATCAATAGGTTGTTTTAAAGAATTTATATCATCTTTAGCATAAAAACCAATTAATCCCAATTTATAACGTTCTTTTTCCCATTTTAAATGAGCTCCATATCCCATTCTTTTATAAGATGCTATTGTTTGTTGTTGTCCGTCGTCTTCTACAGCTTTATTTAATCTACCTCCTAAAAGTGCTATTTTAAAAGGAATATCGGGTGTTAACTCTAAACCAAGACCTGTAAATAATAATCCATTATAAGTGTAAGAAGAAAAATTCATGTTTGAATCTCCTATATGTGCTTTTACCCATTTATATTTTGGACTAATGCTTATTCTATTAAATTTAAATGGGACTTGGTACCCTAAATTAGATCCTTGATTGGTTAAACTATACGAAATAGGCATTGACCAATTATATAAACCTAGGTTAAGATTTCCATTTAAAAAATAAGTAAAAGGTTCTCTACTTTTATTAATATTTGAACTATAAAAAATTGCATTTGCAGATACTCCTCCAGAAATTTTAAATGGATTTTTCTTTAAATTTTCTTTAATACTTCCACCTAAATTTTCTAAATCAACTTCTTGTGCATTTATCTTTATAATAGATAAAAAACAAAATACAAAAGCTATACAGTGATTCATTTTTTTCATAGATAAACAGATTTTAGCTTTTCGATTTTTGAATTTTAATAGACACTATAATAAAAGATTCTTTTCCATTCTGAACATAATCTGTCACTTTTATAGCTCCCTTTCTTCCGTCAGCTGTTTCAAAAAGAATAACTCTATTTTGTACTTGGTTATCAAAGGGTGTTTTTCCTCTAGTTGATTCTGTTACTATTAATTGGCTAAAATCATTTCCTTTATTAATGGCATCAAATTGTTGAGAACTTAATTGTATTCCAACTAATTCCTGTGAATTAACAACCTTTGTATGAATACTATTTTTAATGGCATTAAATGATTTTGTTTGAACTTCGTCTGGTGACAAAAATTCATTATAATCAAATGTTGAACTTAATCCGAAATAAGCAAAATCAATCAACGATCCATCTATATTATTTACATCAGATTGATTAACAACTTTTCCTAATTGTGATGAGAAGAATGATCCAATTGAAGTATGTGCTGTATTGATTCCTAATTTTATATGATTGAATGTTAATAAATTTTTATTGGCTTTTATTTCTACATTTTTTTCTATTATTTTCTCTTCTTTATCATTTTTGGCTATTAACTTTATTGTATTCGTCCCAATATTCTTTAGAACAATAGTTGGGTTTTGTAGTGTACTAAATGCAGTTGATGAGTTATTTAAAAACCACTGATATGAAGTCGCTTGTGTTGTTAAATTATTTAAATACAATTTGACTGGTGTTTCATAATCTTCATCTATAAAATCAACAGACCAGTCAAAATCAACACTCATTGCATCTTTTATTGTAATTGTTTTTTCTGTTGTATATTCTTCACGTCCGTTTCCAATCGTAAGTTTTATTTTATGAGTTCCTGATTTATTGAAAGTAACAACAGGATTTTCTTCCGTTGAAGTTATAGGATTACCATATTCAAACTCCCAATAATAACTTATTGCTCCTTTTGATAAATTATTTAATTTAATTTTTACAGGAGCTATATCACTTCCTTCTTGTTCCCAATCAAAATTTGCTTGCATTGCTGCATCTATTTTTATTTCAATAGATTTTTCTTCTTTTATACCATCTTTATTTGAGGCTAATAATTTTATAGTATAAGTTCCTGGTTTTGTATAAACTATTGTTTTAGGATTTCTTTGAGTTGATACTACTTCAGTTGCTCCATCAAAACTCCAATTAAATGTATCTGCTCCTGTTGTTTTATTTTTTATATCAACTTTTACAGGTACTGAATAATCATTATTCTGAACAGTTATATCAAAATCAATATTAATTCCTACTGATTCTTCAGAAGCACAAGATTGCAGGATAAATAACCCAATGATTAAAAAAATATAAATTAATTTTGTTTTCATTTTTATAGGATTATTTAATTAACATTCTACGAACTAATATTTCACCTTCTGTTTCTAATACAACAAAGTATGCTCCTGATACTAATGATTGATGAAAAGGAATTTCAAATTCTGTATTTTTAATAAATTCACTTGATACATAAAATTCTTGAGCTAGCATATCTATAATTCTAATTCGTATAGGTTTAGCTTCATACAATTTCACAAAGACTTTATAATTTCCATTATTAGGATTTGGCGTGACAATAAATTCTTTAATATTTGATATACTTTTAGGATTGATATCAATACCATTTGTGTTTTCTTCCACTAAAATTTCTTTATAAAAAGTTTTTTCACATAAACCTTGATAACCTTTTAATCCAAATTGATATTTTCCAATTTTAGAAAACTTTATTTCAAGACTTTCAGTACTTTCACTAATTATTTTATAATCGTTTTCTGAAGGAAAAATCCATTCTACTCTTTCAGGAATAATTTTAGAAGAGTTTACTAATTTTACATTTCCATCAACAAATGCGTGTGTAGCAATTAAAAATTCAGGTTGTAAAATAGCAGAAGAACTAGTAATAATAACACTATCTGTAGAAACACAGCCTGATTCATTTGTTATTTTTACTGTATATTCCCCTGGTAAATTCAATGATATTTTAGCTGAAGTAGAAATAATATTACCTTTTTTATCTAACCATTCATAAGTTGCATTAGCATCAGTACTTGTAACATCATAGTCTATTGAATCACCTAAGCATAATGTGACATCTTTTCCTAAATTTACTTTTGTTTCTTCAGGTTCAGTTAACATATAAGTTTTAATGGTCTGGCAACCGCTCTCATCTGTAATAGTTACTGTATATGCTCCAGCTTTTAACCCTGAAATAAGTGCTCCTTTCATTCCATTAGACCATTCTATTAAATATGGGTATGTTCCTCCTGAAATACTTATTTCAAGAAGTCCATTTGCTTGGTCAAAGCAAGTAGGATTTATTTGTTGAACAACTTCAACTTCAAAACTTGAAGGTTCTTTTATTGTTACTGAATTTGTTGCTACACAATTATTCTTATCTTTTATAGTAACAAAATAATTCCCAGCTGTTAATCCTGTAACTGTACTTGTTATATCGGATGTATTCCATAAATAAGTATAATCTCCTGAACCTCCAATCGCCGTAGCTGTAATTACTCCACCATTATCACTATTACAAATTAGTTCATTAGCCTTTGTGTTTACTATTAATTTTTCTGGAGAATTTATAATGAGTTCAGTTTCTGTTTTATTTTTATTTTCATCAACAACCTCTAATTTATATTCTCCAGCAATAACTTTACTAAGCTCTGCCAAAGTTTCATTTTGGAGTATAATAAAACTACCATTATCATTTTTATACCATTGATATTTATAACTCCCTACACCACCTAAAACTTCAGATTGAATAATTCCTGTTTCAGCTTGGTCTGGAATATTATTATTATCTCGATCAAAATTCCCATAATATTCATTTTCTATGTGACATAAAATTTCTTCTTTTATACTTAATTTAGCTACCAAAGGCAAAGGTTGATCTACAAAAAATTCTCTTGAAATAATACCACATCCTTCTTGACCGTTTAATGCATTTGAGTAATTTTTATCTTTGACTGTTAAATAATATTTTCCTGATGGAATATCCTTCAAAACAATTGTAAAAGGATTATTTGTAGCATCTGTTACAATTTGTGATGAAGAAATAATTTCCCCAGATGGAGAATCTTTTCGCCATTCAAAATCATAACTACCATCATCATTTTTTGTTCCTCCAACAATACGAACAGAAATTAATCCATTAGATAAACCATAACCAGTAGGTTGTTGTAGCATAATTTCATTTTCTACAACACTAAGTGGAGCATCCGGTTGAGTAATTTTTACTTTTACCTCTTTTATCGTATCTCCATTTTTAGCTAAACAACCACTAGAATCCATCACTTTGATTGTATACTCTCCAGCAGGTAAATTTTCTATTTTTGTTGTACTTGCTGATGAAAAATTAACCCAATTCTCTGTTGTAAAACTTCCTCCAAGTATAGAATATTTAAATGTTCTACCTGCTTCTCCTGTTGCAGATAAATTTATTGTTCCATCTGAACCGTCATAACAAAAGACATCTGTTGATTGTGTGACCGAAAATTCGACAGGTTTTGGTTCTTTAATGGTAAATGTATATGAATAGTCTGCTCCATCAGTATAAGTAGGATTTCCACCATAAGTACCTTGAGCTAAGTCTAACCTATAATTACCTTTTGCTAATCCAGAAATCGTATAACTTGTCGCATTTGATAAAGATGATAAATTATAATTATCTACAACAGCATTTCCATTATCAGTGTTTACTAAAGAACTTTCTAAAGTTTCACCTTCCTCTAATTTTCGATCAAAATTTAATGTTACTTGACCATTTTCTTCTCCAAAACAAGTAATATCACCAGAAGAAGCCGATGTAATTTTTGGGGCAGTTTTTAAATAAGTAAATAAAATAATATTTGATGTATTATTTTGATAACCTGTGTTTACTCGTATAAATATAGATTTACCCAAATCATTGTTTTTTAAGAAGTCATCTCCTTTTAAATTAAGTATAGGTTGATTATTATATTGATCAGGAAATCTTATAAAATTATCTGGATTTCCTACTGAATATTCCCAATTATAATAAGAATTATCTATATTATCTGCTAATTGAATATTTAGATATTTTTCGTTTGTAATTAACCTATTGTTTTCATCAGGTGTATTTAAAGTTACAATTGGTAAAGATTTTATAGTGACGTATCCAGGAATATGTCTCTCTTTTTGTTCAAATTCTTCAAAATCATAGTATCTATCCATTGTAAATGAAATATTTGGAGAACCTGTATTTTCATAAGAAGTACATGCTGTATTTCCTCTTCTGGCTGTGGTACGTATATTTAATTTTGTTAATATGTTGTTTTTTGTATAAAAAATATTATCAAAATTTATAGAAGCATTGGAATAATTCTGTTCCCTATTATTATAAGTACCAAATATGTCTTGATGATTACCATTTTGATAAAAGGCTGTAATCCATTGTAGACCTCTAAACGAACCACAACTAGAAGAACCTGTATGTCCCACCCAACCATCTAAAGAAAGTTTATATTTGGAATCACCTTGTACATTCTGCCCAAAAGCAACCCCATTTAACAAGACAAGTATAAAAAGTAAAAGTTTTTTCATAATAAAATAAGGTTGGTTTAGTAGTTTACAGTAATTTTTTCAGTTGTTGATGGTTGTTTAGAAGACAGAATGGCTTTTATGAGATAAGTATAATTATTACCCGTCATTATATTTTTATCTTCAAAGAAGTTCTGAGAACCATTTAGTGTAGAAATTAGACTAGATTTTTCGCCTTCTTTCTTTCTGTAAATAATGATTTCTTTGATATCCTTTGTTTGATTTTTCCAAATAAGTTCAACCATTCCCTTTTTAGGATTTGCAGTTCCTGTTAATGAAGAAATAACTTTCTTAGGTCGTAAATCTATATTTCGTAGAGTGATTCGCTGCGATTCTTTTGAAATCAATTTATTATGATCAATAGCTTTTAAGTAATAAATATATCGCTTATCAGCTTCTAAATCTTTATCTTCAAAATTATACTCAGGATTTAATTCTTTCGTCTCATAAATCTTTTTAGCTATTGTATCATTATCATCAATGTTAATTCGATAAAGTTGATGTAAAGCCACATCATCACTTACACTTTTATACCAACTAAGTTTTATTACACCATCTTGAATTTCATATTTATTAAATGATGGAGATTGTGGAGGGATGACATCTGGTTTTTCTACTTCTATAATTTGAGATGGTTGAGATTGATTTTTTCTAAAATCCACAGATGTCACATAGTAATAAACTTTTGAGTTTAAATTTTCTAACTGAACAGAATCATTAAAAAAAGCTTCATTAATTGGTTGAGTTGTAATACGCATTAATTCTTCTCCTTTTTGATTTCCTCGAAAAACATGATACCCTTCCAAATCAATTTCTGTATTTGGTTTCCATTCTATTCGAGCAATACCTGTAGAATCTATTTTTCCTTTCAATTGTATTGGAACTGCTGGAGGTGTATTATCTTCTGGTTGAACAAGAACAGAAAAGGATTCTCTTTTGTCATTATTTTTGCCAGTTGCTCTAACTTTAAAATAATTGGAAGATGATTGATTTTTTACTGTAATTGTTCGTAAGTTTTTAGCAATTTTAGATTGAATAACTTTATAGTCATTCTCTTTATCAGTAGCAGAATACAACAAATCAAACTGTTCTATTTCTTGTTCATTCTCGTTAGGAAATTCCCAATTTAAAATGATTTTATCTTCATTTTCTATTTTGACTTGACTTATTCGAGGTGTTACTTCTAATTTTTTTCGACTTTTACCTGAAACAATACTTGAATATGGTCCAAAATCTCCAAAAATTGTTTTTCCTCTTACACGGTACGAATAATCTTTTTCTACAGTTTTTAAAGAATCAATAAAAATCATATTATGAGCCTCTTTCTGAGAATCACTGTTCATATTCATTACAGGTAAATCACTCAAAGAAGAAAAATTATTTCCGTCATCAGAACGTTCAATAAAATAAGACGTATAAATATCACGTAATTGTAAATATTCCCATGATAAAATAACCGATTGATCTTGAAAAATCCCAATAAAATCCAACGGTTTAGGTAAATCTTCTTCTTTATTTTCAAAAACTAACGCTTCGCCTTTTTGTGTAGAATTTTCAGACTTATTTTCTTCGTTAATATCAACAATATATAAATAACGTTCATTTGGTTTTATAGAATTATCTACAAATCCCCAACCTGCTAATATTGCTACTTCAAAATCCAAATCTGCAGCCATTAAAGCATAAGCAAATCGTTGTTCTAACTCTTGAGATTTATTTAGAATATTTTCTAACTCGCTTGTTTTCTGATTTCCTAATTCAACTTCAAAACTATCACCAAATAAAGATTGAGCTACAATTGCAGCATAATCATTCTGGTTTACAATAGTTTCCCATTTGTTTTCTTTTGCAGGAAAAAATAAGCCAAAGTTTTTCTCTTCAGGAATATTCAATATTTTCCCATCACGAACCATTGTATAACGTTTCAAAGTAAAACCTGTTGTATTTGCTTTTTGCCATGCTGCAGATTGATCTACAGCCCAACGTAATTTTACTTCATTTTTTTTTGTTCCAACTTTTACACGAATGTGTGGTAGTTTTTCTAGTTCTAAGTTTTGACAATATATAGTTATAGGTATAATGAATACCATAAAGAATAGTAAATTTTTCTTCATTAATTAGGAAAGTTTAAATTTTGATGGATATATTCTACTAAATAAAATATTGAAATTAAATATTTTCATAGGCAATAATTTAGGTTTTGCGAAGATATAAAATTTTCTTACTATTTTATCCGATTCTGAATTTAATCATATTTTTAAATGTTGTAATTGTGAAAGTTAAGATACTTTGGAGTAAAATAGTATATCTATGTTATACAATGGAAATCCTAATTAAGAAGTTGAACTTTCTTATTTTCTAGATAATTAAAAAAATTGTAAGTTTAAATAACAATATTTTGATAGAATATATTATTACTAATAAATAATGTAGAATTTCAATACGATATTGTTATCTTAGAATTATACTGATTACAGTTTATAGAAAAATTTTGAATCAAAAAGTTCATTTTTTCATTAATCTATTTTTACTTTTTCAATGTAGAAACATTCATAAACTTTACTAGATCGATCATAATCTTTATAACGTCCTTCATATATTTTTCCGCTGTATTTGATTCTTATTTTCCAATCATAATCACCAAAGAATAATATAGGTTTACGTAATGTTATACCATCGGATTGACAATCTATATTTGAAAAGAAAATAGGTGGTTTATCCTTTGGGTTGTAGGAGTTCCAAATTTCTATTGTATTATCTTTTTCCAATTGTTCGTAGCTATTGGTAGATGATTCAATAACATCACCAAAAATTGAATACATATAAATTAAATCATTATTGCTTTTTCTTTCTTTTTCGGTATAATATTCAAAACCTAATTTTTTCCAAATAAATTGAGAGGATTTGGGTTCACAATATAAATTGAATGCTTTATATTCAATATCTCTATATTTCTTTTCAAGCTCTGTTTTTATTAACTTAGCAATCCCTTTATTCTTTTGATCTTCTTTAGTTTCTGCAATGATTATAAAAATACTAATTGATTCTAACCTGTAAGCAAAAAATCCAACAGGTTTATTTTTTATTGTGGCAACACACAGATTTCCTTTTTGAAAACACATTTGAATAGAAGACCAGTTACTTTCTGGAAATGTAGTCCAACAGTATATTTGATCTACTTGTTCTTGTGTTGGTGAAAATGTAATTTTTATATTATCCATAATTTAAAAAAAAATAATTCTAATGATTGAAATTATTTTATAGTTAAATCAATTAGAAGTAGAAGATAATTGATCGAAGTTGAATCTAGAATAATTCAATTGGAACATTTTATATATTTACCATTTTAAAAAATTCGTGTAATTTAATTTCACGAGCTTCACAAATACGCATAATTGTCTTCAAGCTTATATTATATTTTTCGTCTTCTTTAATTAATCTCACAGTTTTTTCATCAATCCCATGAGCAGTAGCAAAAGATAAATTACTTTGCTCACTTTTTAACCAATTATCTCTTATGAATTCTACTATTTTTCTATTCTTATCACCCATTAAAACAAATGAAAGAGTATTTCTAAAAAATAATTCGGATATTTATCCGAATTTAAAAATTTTGTATTATATTTGAAAATCATATAATTAAAAAATAAAGTAAAATACTTAAATCTCGCTTTTGAAAACTGGTAATTTTTATAGCAACGAGAAAATAAGTAGATTTGCTCACGACCTAGGCGTGGGCTCTCTTATTGTTGCTCGGTATACCAGTACCTCAAAAGCTTTAAGATGAGTTCCATGCCTTTTTCTTTTTTGGTCATTTCCCTAATTAAAAAATCATGGACTTTAAAATTAAAATACAGTTAGATTTTAATTCCTCTAAAAATCAATTGTAAAAAATACTCTCCATACCAATTGCATTTTACTATATAGTAAAATGATCAGAAGGTTATCCAATTAATTTAAAATTGGAAAGTGATAGGCATACAAATGTTATACAAAAAATAATAGACTCACGTCAAATTCCCTTGAACACATATTTTAGTGAAGAAAACATCTTCATCAAATTTAATTAGTGTTAATTTTTATTTCATTTACTCACTATAATTTTTTAAAACTGTTAGTAGAGGGAATTTTTAAATATGAAGAAAAAATAAAAACCCCTTTCCCAAAAACAAAGTTGGCGCGATGTACTGGAAAAGGAGTGGCTTTTAAAACTAATGTTGAATTAAAAAACTGATGTAAAATTATGAAAATATTTTACTCTAAACTCAATAGGCATACTCTAAGTGTGCTATTGGGGCTGATTTGTGCTACCCCACTATTTGCACAAAAAGGTAAAACAATCACAGGAACAGTAAAAGAAAATAATCATTCTCTAGCTGGAGTGATTGTGACAGAAAAAGGTACTTATAATACAGTACAAACCGATGCAAATGGACAGTATTTATTAATCTTAGAAAAAAATGACTCTAAACTTACTTTTGAGCAAATCGACTTCTCCGTTAAAGAAGAAGAGGTTCAAAATAGGAATGTGATCAATGTTAATCTTTTAAAAGAAGACGGATCTGTTAAATTAGAAGATGTAATCATTAATGCAGGATACTACAATGTAAAAGATAAAGAACGAACAGGTTCTATTTCACGTATTACATCCAAAGAAATAGAAAATCAACCTGTGAATAATTTCCTCTCTACTATGCAAGGAAGAATGCCAGGAGTGGAAATTGTTCAAGACAGTGGAGGTGCTGGTGGTGGATTTCAGATAAAAATACGTGGACAAAATAGTTTAAGAAGTGATGCCAATCAACCGTTGTTTATTATTGATGGAATTCCATACTCTTCTGATCCAATTGGAGGTACTACAACTTCTGGAAATCGTCCTTCGTTTACAAGTCCTTTATCTTCTATAAATCCAGCCGATATTGAAAGTTTAGAAGTATTAAAAGATGCTGATGCAACCGCTATTTATGGATCTAGAGGAGCTAATGGAGTTGTTTTAATCACCACTAAACAAGGAAAATCGGGCGCTACTCAAGTTAGTATACGAACATCAATGGGTTTAGCCAAGATAACACGTCAATTAAAACTGATGAATACACAGCAGTATTTGGATATGAGAAAAACTGCTTTTACAAATGATGGAATAACAACTTACCCTGCTACTGCATATGATATTAATGGAACATGGGATCAAAATAGATACACTGATTGGCAAAAAGAATTAATTGGAGGTACTGCTGAATTTAAAACATTACAAGCTTCTATTTCAGGAGGTAATTCTTCTTTTAATTATACCATTAGTGGAACTCGTAATGAAGAAACAACGGTTTATCCTGGAGATTTTAAATACCTAAGAAACGCTGTTCATCTTTCTTTAAATTACAAGGATAAAACAAATAAGTTCAATTTCTTATTTACAGGAAATTACACAGACCAAAATAATGATCAACCCTCAACTGACTTAACTACTGTAGCAAGAGAACTTGCGCCTAATGCTCCTAGATTATACAATGAAGATGGTAGTTTAAATTGGGAGAATAATACATGGAATAATCCACTAGCGAGTTTAAATTCTAAATTTTTATCCAAAATAAATGATTTAACTACTAATATGGTTATTAGTTACAAGCTATTACCAGAATTAACTTTCAAAACAAATCTAGGTTTCAGCCAACTTCATAGTCGTGAACTACGAACATTTCCTTCAACGATGTATAATCCATCTTTAGGCCAAGGAAGCGAATCATCCATCGTAGAGTCGAATCAAACAAATCGTAATTCTTGGATTATAGAACCACAACTAAGCTGGGATAAAAAATGGAATCAACACAGAATCTCTGTACTTGTTGGAACAACTTTTCAAAATCAAACAACAGATCGCTTGCTATTAACAGCTGGAGATTTCCCTTCAAATGAAATGCTCTTATCCCTTTCTACAGCGGCATTACAATTAATAGGATTAGATGAAAAAATAAATTATCGTTACCAAGCTTTTTATGGACGTCTAAACTATACGTTACATGATCGGTACATATTAAATATAACAGGAAGAAGAGACGGATCAAGCAGGTTTAGTCCTCAAAATCGTTTCTCAAATTTTGGCGCTGTTGGTACCGCTTGGATTTTTTCAAAAGAAAAATTATTAAAAAATAATTCATGGTTGAGTTTCGGTAAATTAAGAGGAAGTTATGGAATAACGGGAAGTGATAATATTGGTGATTATCAATATTTAGACAATTATCAAATGACATCTAATCCCTATGGTGGAACTGTTGGGTTAAGCCCAATACGTCTTTATAATCCCGATTATCGTTGGGAGACCAACAAGAAATTTGAAACTGCGTTGGAATTAGGTTTCTTTAGAGATCGATTAAACTTCTCTGTAGCTTATTATCAAAATAGATCAGGAAATCAACTGGTAGGAATTTCTCTACCTACTACAACAGGTTTTTCCTCTTTTTCAGGAAACTTGCCTGCTACAGTAGAAAATAAAGGATGGGAGTTTTCTTTGAGTTCAGAAAATATTCGTACCAAGAATTGGAAATGGATAACAGAATTTAATTTGACTTTTAATCAAAATAAACTTATCTCATTTCCTAATCTCGAAAGCTCTGCTTATGCCAATACTTATGTAATTGGTGAACCTACTAACATCATTAAACTATATCAGTTTACAGGAATAAATCCTATAACTCAACAGTATGAATTCTATGATTACAATGGTGATGGAAGAATAACAACATTAAATGATAGGTTATTCGTTGCAGACCTTAATCCATCTTTTTACGGAGGGCTTTCGAATCAAATCAAATACAAACAATTTAGTTTAGATGTTCTTTTTCAATTCGTCAAGCAAGAACGCCAATTGTATTTACCAACTGCTATAGCTGGTGCTATGATGAATCAGCTTGTAGATTACGGTATACCAATGCAACCTTACAGCACAAATAATTCTCAAATTACTGCAAACTATAATTTGATGAGAAATAGTAATCTCTCGATTGTTGATGCCTCTTATATCCGACTAAAAAATGTTTCGATCACCTACGACATTCCTTTGCCTGAGAGTCAATTAAAACCTCAGATATTTATTCAAGCACAAAACCTCTTTACCATAACACCCTACAAAGGAGGTGACCCAGAATTTAGATACAATCGTTTTCTACCACCACTTAAAACAATTGTAATGGGAATGAAATTGAATTTTTAAGAATAATAAAATTAAGTACAATGAGAAAAATATATTTAACTAGTTTAATTGTCTTCATCTTTTCATTATTTTTTAGATGCAATGATTTTTTAGATGTAGACGTACCCACAACTCAATACAACAGTAAGTTAGTTTTTGCAGACAAAAAGACAACCAATGCTACCCTTGTTAACTTATATGCAGATATAAGAGATAAAGGATTTTTAAGTGGACAAATGAGTGGTTTTGCAGTTTCTATGGGAATTTATACCGATGAGTTAGATTCTTATCGCGTAAATGATGTAGAAACGCAGAATCTATATAATAATACCTTACAAGTCAATAGTTCTATAGTCTTACAACTTTGGTCGCAAACCTATTATCAAATTTACATGGCAAATGCCATTATAGAAGGATGCGAGAAAAGTACTGGTTTAACTCAGCAAGAGAAAAAGGAATTTATTGGAGAAGCCCTTTTTGTAAGAGCATTACTACATTTTTATTTATTAAATACTTTTGGAGATGTTCCGTATATAAAAACAACAGATTATGAGATAAACAAGAATGTTTCTCGTTTAGAAGAGTCTATTGTTTATGAAAATATCATTGAAGATTTAGAAGAATCAATTTCTAAACTACCTATCCAAATTAACTCTCAACGAAATCGTCCTAATCAGTTAAGCGCACAAGCATTATTAGCTCGTGTGGAACTATATAGAGGAAACTGGCAATTGGCAGAACAATTGGCTTCTTTGTTAATTAATAATTCTTCACTTCAATGGCAATTAGATATTAATCAAGAATTTTTAAAAGAGAATAAATCAATTATTTGGCAATTATCTCCAAGACAATCGGGCAATGCTACTTATGAGGGAGCGACATATTATTTTGCTTCTGGACCACCAGTATCAATAGCTTTAAGAAATGAATTAACTCAATTTGAAGCAAATGATTTACGTAGTCAAAGTTGGATTAGAACAGTTTCAAATCAGACTAATACTTGGAAACATACCTATAAATACAAACAAAGAGGTAATGCATCAGCAACTACTGAAAACTCTGTTGTATTTCGATTAGCTGAACAGTTTTTAATTCGTGCTGAAGCTCGTTTAAAACAAGGGAATATTGAGGGTGCAGTAGAAGACATTAATAAAATTAGAACAAGAGCAGGATTACCTTTACTCAATTCTTCATTATTGACAAACGAAATGATTTTAGATGCGATTGTAAGGGAAAGAAAACACGAATTATTTTGTGAATTTGGACATCGTTTTTTTGATTTAAAAAGATTGAATTTAATTGATCAGGTTTTATCATCAACAAAACCGAATTGGAAAAATTACCATCAACAATGGCCAATTCCAGAACAAGAATTGTTAAAGAATTCAAATTTTACTCAAAATAGCGGTTACCAATGAAATGTATTATAATCAAATTAGCCCTTATTCTTATTCAGTTATTTTCTCTTTTTAACTTTCAACCATTATACGCTCAACCTAAACCAACCATAACCGAATTAGAGTATGACAAATGGGGAACATTAGCAGGAAATAAATTATCTGAAAAAGGAAACTGGTCAAGTTTCTATGTAACCTACCCCTCTGTAGACAGTTTATTTCTTGTAAATAATCAAACAAAAAAACAGCTAACAATAAAAGGAATAAGGGAAGGATTCTTCATGAAAGAACATACTTTTTTATGGTTAAAAAATCAGGAACTTTCACTTCTTAATTTAAAAACCAATGACATAACTATAATTCCATTTGTCAATAAAATCTATTTATCTCAAAAATATAACAAGCTAATTACAGTCGAGAAAGAGAAAGCAGATCAGCAAATTGTCATAAGAAATCAGTTTGGAAAAGTTGAAAGACAAATTAAGCAAATTAGAAATTTTAGCTTAGATGAAAAGGTTAATCGAATGGTTTATGAAAGAACTATTGATTCTACCACTTACTTAGAATATCTTGAATTAGCTCATCCTTTATCTTCTTATTTAATTGATCAACAAAAATCAGTCACCTACCAAAACTTCTCATGGAATAATAAAGGGATTGCCATGATAAAAAAAGATGAAAACTCATCTAGATCAACTGTTTGTTATTTTGATGAAAAACAAAGAAAAAGTGATTGTATGAAAATAGATTTATTTGAAGATGAAATAGATTTAACACCAAGATCACTACATCTTTCTAAAGATTCTAAGCTAGTTTATTTTAATGCAAAAAATAAATTAGTAAGTAAGTCAACTAATGATTCAGTAGAAATATGGTATGGTTCAGATCAGCTGATTTATCCCATTAGAAAAGCAAAAGATGAAAGAGGATACGAGTTATATACATGGGTTTGGAATAGAGAAGAAAATATAGTTAGTCAACTAACAGATACCCTACTAACTTCAGTTCATTATTTAGCCAATGCAAAAAAGGTTTTACTCTATAATAAATATGAGAAAACCACAGATGATAAACTAATTAATAATCATGATCTTTACCTTTATGATGCTATTACAAAGAGTAAAAAACGAATTATTAAGTCATTTAACCGCAATGCATCCCATATAAAAAATATAGCACAAACAGATAACTTCATTTATTATGCAGATAATAATTGGTGGATGTATGATACAGGATCTGAAAAAAATATCAATTTAACATCACTAATAGATACTCAATGGGACAATCAAGAAGTTGATGAAGCTTATCAGAAAGAAGCATGGGGCGTTGCAGGTGTAAGTATGGATAAAGAAGAGATTTTTATTTACGATACTTACGATATTTGGAAAATAAATTGGAGAACTTTAGCATTTAATAGAATAACAAAAGGAAGAGAATCTCAACGAATTTTTCGATTTGATTTTTCGGATGAGAAACGAAAAGAAGTAAGTTATTCAAATAATTTGCGAGAGCTAGACATTAGGCAAGATTCAAGGTTAATCATCGATAATTTAGAAGCAAGAACTAAATCCTATGGAATTCTAAAGCCAAATCTTAAAATCAATGTATTTCTAGAAAGTGAAGATTTTTTATATTCAAATCTAAAACAGGCTTCTCTTTCTAAAGCATTTATTTTTATGAAAGAAGCTTATAATTTACCAGCTGAAGTATGGTATCAAAAAGCAACTGAATCAGCACCTGTAAAAATTTATTCAAGTAATTTACAGCATTATAATTACAGTTGGGGAAAATCTGAATTAATCAACTATACCACTCAAAATAGTCAAAATTTAAAAGCAGCATTATTTTATCCACCTCATTATAAAAAGGATAGTATTTATCCAGTTATTATTCGTGTGTATGAAAATCTCTCTCATGAAGTAAAAAAATATCATCCTCCATCATGGTCGAATACAATTGGTTTTAATGTTTCGAATCTTACCCAACAAGGTTATATTGTTGTTTTGCCTGATGTAAACTATAAGGAAGGTTTTGCAGGAGAATCAATTACAAATTCAGTGGTTGCAGTTTTGAATAAATTGATAAAAAATGGGGTAACAGAAAAAGGAAAAATAGGACTAATTGGACAGTCATTTGGTGGATATGAAACAAACTATATACTTACTCAAACTGATTTATTTAGCGCAGCTGTTACAGGTGCTGGATTTTTTGATTTGATAAAAGGATATTTTACAATGAGTGATACTTTTGAGAAAATGGAAAGTTGGCGTTATGAAAATCATCAGTTCAGAATTAGAAAAACATTTTACCAATCGCCTGATTTATATATCAAGAATTCACCTTTGTTTTATGCCGATAAAATAACAACTCCTTTACTAAGTTGGACAGGTTTAAAAGATCCAATTGTTTCTCCTGAGCAAACAATGACTATTTATACTGCATTAAGAAAACTAAATAAAAATATTATTATGCTACGTTATCCAAATGCAGGACACTTTCTACTAAATAGAAATGACCAAAAAGATTTAACAAAAAGAGTACATGAATGGTTTGCATACTATTTGAAAAATAAGCGTAATAGCAAGTGGATTAAATAGTTTTAAAAATAAGTTTATTGAAAAAAAGTAAGAGGTTCCCTAAAATGGAACCTCTATTTTTATTAATTGGTTTTATACAATTCTATGACACACTGACCAAGTCCATTTTTTTGCCAAACTTGCTCAGGAGTTGCTTCCTCCGTCATACAAAGTTGATCAGTTACTTGAGTTGTACAATCGACACTAATCGGTTCACAGTCTGTAGACGAACTGTGTCGAATGAATCCATCAATTAAAGCAGCATCTTGATTAGATTGACTACTTGTTGTTTGCTGTGTAGCAAACGCTCCTATTCCAGCCAATAAAAATGCAGCAATAGGCAAAACTGTTTGAAGTTTTAAATTTTTCATTTTTTATTGATTCGAAATAACGTATACTATCTATTTTTATGAGAGAATCTTTTTGTTGTAAAATTGGTGAATTGATGGAGTTAAATTCCTCATCTTCTTGATTATTTATACATTGATAAAATAAGAAACTAACAGTACTAAGTAATAAAAGGTTTTTCGTGTTCATCGTTAATATTTTTAGATTATTCATTTTAGTAAAGTAAAATTAGGATTCATCACTACTTCAAAAGTTATATCATAAATTCAAAAATGTAAATGAAATGACGATTTTATAAATACGTTGATCAATTATCTATAAAACACTCTATTACAGGTGTTTACAATTTGTTAAATTTTAGTGATTTTTCAGAATTTCACTATTTTGAGTAATATTTGAGCGTATCAGATTTATAAATTCACTTTTTGATTTATAAAAAAATAGGATAAAATCGATTTAGAATTATTGTAATTAAATAATAATAAGTAACTTACCTATGATTCTACTGCTGTTTTCATTAAAAATTCAAGAATTTGAAAACATGTCTACATTTAACATTCAGATTTTTATTGCTTTGTTTAAACCCTAAAGAAGTTTATTCCATTGACAATTTAAGTGCTCAGACAAATGATTATTTGGTTCAAAAAATTGATTCTTTTCAATTCGATAAAAATAATCCTAAAGTTTGGAGGTATATTAATGCATACATATTAAAAGCAAAAATTCGAAAAGACAACGAAACTTTATTTTACGCATACAAGGAAGGAATCTATTTTTCAAATGACTATCATACTAAAGTAAAATACGCTGATAGTACGATTGTTATTGCTCAAAAAACTCGAGTAAATGATTTACTCATTCAAAGTTATTTATCGAAAGGAATGGTTCATTATCAATACAAGAAATTTCAACCTGCATTACAAAACTACTTATTAGCTGAGAAAAAGTTAAATAGTAAATCATCTAAATATTTATATCACAAAGTAATATTTAATCTTGCCTTAATTAAATTTCATTTGAAACAACTTAATGAGGCATATATCTTATTTCAGCGATGCTCCAGCTATTTTGAAAAAAACGCGTCAGATACTAATCATCAAGCCTATTATTTAAATACGCTTTATTACATAACAAGTATTCTCCAATCTCAACAGAAATTTGATCTCGCAAGGCAACTTAGTCATGATGGGATCAAATTAAGTAAGCAAATGCAAGATTCTCATTTTATTCATTACTTTTCTTACCTTAGTGCAATCGATAAATATTTTGAAAAAGATTACAAGAATACCATTTCAATCTTAACAAAAGAAATCCATTATTTAGAAAAACAACAGGATTTTAATACGCTCAGTAAAGTCTATTTTTATATTGGAAAATCATTTGAAAAATTAAACGATTATGAGAAATTAATTGAATATTTTCAAAAAGTTGACAAAATATTCAATCAAAACGAATTTCTAGATATTGAAATGCGACCAGTCTATGAAAGCTTAATTAACTATTCTGAAAAAAAATCTCACTATGAGTATGAACTCTACTACATTAATCAACTACTCAAATTAGATCAGCTTACACATCAAAACTTTGAAAAATTATCTCCCGTTATTTTGAAAGAATATGATGTGAAAGAATTATTGAAATTGAAAAAAGAAGTAGAATTCAAACTTTACTTCTATCCAATTTTAGTGTTTAGTGTTATTTTAATAAGTTTTATTGGTCTATTCTATATTTATACTCATTTTTTCAAAAATAAATCAGTTCATAAAAACAAATCAATCAATCTAAAAACCACAGATATTCCAACCGAAATAGTTCTAGAGATATTAATTCAATTAGATCAATTTGAAGCGAAAGAATTATATCTGCAATCAACTTTAACACTTACACAATTAGCCAAATCTTTCAAAACAAATACGACTTATTTATCGCGTATCATTAATACACAAAAGGGAACAAATTTTTCAAATTATATCAACCAACTCAGAATAAATTATATTATGAACCTACTTGAAAATAGTGAAAAATACCACAAACATTCTATAAGAGATTTATCAGAATTAGGTGGTTTTTCATCTGCACGACACTTTTCAGATGCTTTTTTTCAAGTAACATCACTACGACCGAATGATTTTATTAAACAATTAAAACATCGTATAAAATTGAATGAATTAAATAATAACAATTCTTAGTACAAAAGACTTTCTACTTCTTATTCTCAATAATAAATAGACTTTCCATTTTCTCATTCAAAGCAATAAAAGCATTAAACTTTTTTCCTGACCTACTTTGCATTCCTTTAATAAGCGAAGTTTTTCCTATATTAATTAAGTTTTCAATCTCCTTAATAGAAATTAAAACTCCACAAAATGTTCTAAATAGCATCCAATTACAAGACGTAGTTGAACATCTAATTTTCTTTTCATTAATGATTAAGTGCTTATTGTTACATTTTGGACAATTTAGTTTTGGATAGTTTACAGGTAAGATAGGATTTGCTTTAGCTTTACTTTTTAAATGCTCATAAAATTTTAATCCCTTTTTTGTAGGAAGTAAGAATTTATTCTTTCTTACAATATATTTTTTAGTCAATAGCTTCTTAATTCCTTTTTCTGAAACTTCCATTGCTATTAATAAATCTACTTCTGTATACAATTTTGGAGGCTTAGTTCTCTTTTTTAAGAGTACAAATTCCTTTACTTTTAATTCATCATCATTTTTAAAAGACGGTAAATCTTGTTTTATTTCAGTTTCTTCTGAAAAATTTCCTTGAATAGCTCGCCAACCAGCTTCTGTAATTTTACAACTTTTAGAAGAAAATTTATGTTGTAATATTTCCAATTCAATTGTTGTCATTTCTTTGATACATGGTTTAGAAATTGATTCTAAAAACCTAAAAGCAATCATCTGGTAGATAATTGTTTCTTTGATTGATAAAGCTGAAGGAATTCTTTTTGTAATAAGTAACCCATGGTGCTCAATTAATTTTAGATTATTTACAATTTTCTTATTAAAGAATCTCCTTTTTAAATTACTTACAGCTTTTTTATACTTCTCTCTTTCTTGAAGGATTCGAACAAGATTTGGAATCTCATTCCATAAATCTTCTGAAATAAATTTGTTTTCAGTTCTAGGAAATGTAATAAACTTCTTTTCATAAAGACTTTGTGCAATGCTTAAAGTTTCTTCTGGGGTGAAATTAAACTCTTCATTAGCCTTTTTCTGTAAATCAATCAAATTAAAAAGTAGAGGAGATTCTTCTACTACTTTTTTGATTTCTACAGCTAATACTTCAGTTTTTCCTATTCGCTCAACTAACTTTAAAATATTCTTTATTTCTTTTTCTGTATCACACTTAAATTTAGATACACTTTTAAATTCTATAAATGCTTTAATATGTAAGAGCTCTAATTGAAAATACGTTTCTTCTTTAAAGTTAATATGTTCTAAATAACGTTCACAGATAAGTTTTAATTCAGGAATTCGTTCAGCTTTCATGATAATTAGTTTATAATTACATTTTATGACGTTTCGATTTTACTGATTTTGAAACTTTTTCAACTGCTTTTTTATCTTCTTTGTTCTTTGGTGATTGTTGTTTTGGTTTCAATTCCTTTTGAAGATGTTTTGTAGATTCATTCGTCTTTCCTTTAGAATTTACAGCTACTTGTGTTTTATGTGCCTCACTTGGTTGTGCAGTTTCTTTTAATTGGTTTGGAAATGAAAATTTAGTTTTTCCTGATTCTTTATTGAATGTAATGTAACCTTGATAAGGCTGTCCTTTTTTATCTACTAATCCATCAATATAAACTGTTTTACCTTCTTTAAAATCATTGTACTGTTCTTTCGAAAGTTCTTTATTTCTAAACATTTTTGGCGCTTCAAAGGCTTCTTTTTGACTTTGTTTAGAATCTAAACTCTTATCAAATAGAAATTCTACATAGCGTTTATCTGCATTATACTGAACATAAGAAGAAAACTCTTTTCCTTTAGTTGAAGTCATTCCTTCAATCTTTAGTGGCTTTCCTTCTTTCAAGGTTTGTTTCTGCTTTTCATTTAACTTAACTCCTTTAATTTCATCAGGAATCTTTATGTATTCTGTTTTTAATGCAATCAACTCATTTGTTAAGCGATCAATACTAATAATTGATGGAATTGTTTCTCCTGTTTTGGAATTAATTAAATTTACAACTCTACCCATATTTCTAGTATCCAAAAGATTCTTTTTATCTTCATCTGTGAATCGATGTCCAAAAAACTCATAATTTAAATTAGGTTCTTTTCGAATACCATGTAAAGCAGGTACAATTTTACTATCATCAGTTTGTTGTAGTGAAAGTCGAACATCTGTTCGAAGTATTGCTGATCCAAAATTTATACTAACTGGAATAAGTTGATTTGTTTTATAACCTTTTAATAATGGATCAAGTTGATTTAATTTCTCTAATCGTTCTTTACTTAATCCTAAATTGTTCATTGTTTCCCAATCAATTTGTTCTGAATCGAAACGGTATTCAGTTTTTTCTGTTTCCATATTATCTTTGTTTTTTGAATTAGTATGCTCAAGTGAATCTGTTTTTATTTCATACTCATCAATATTTTTTTCACTTTCAGTAGAAGGTGATTTATAGTGATTTTGAATCTCTTTTGCTTTTTCTATCGCAATAGGAGCTGGTACTTTGAAGAAAGAAAAATTGGAAGGATTCTTAAGTTGATTATAGAAATTTGAAAAAAAATTGGATAAAAAATCACCATGTTTATCTATTCGCATAAACTGGTTTTGATTTTTCTTTGTAGGTGAAACAGTTTCCATTTGACCATTTTGATGAAGACTCTTCACTGCCTCAATCTTCATTCTTTCTTTATCCAATACCAGTAAAATATCTGATAATTGCGCTAAATTATCTAGTTGATTATCACTCATTTTTATTATTTTTTAATGTTCATCGAAAATAATAGAATCATTCATGAGGTATTTTTTTTGGCTTTACTAGGCACATTCTGTCATTTTTTGTCTCTCCGATTAGAAGCTGAAGAATTAAAACTGTTTCGAATAAATTCATGAACATCGGATAGTTTGTAATATAATTTACCACTAATGGTATAGTAAGGAAGTCTTCCTTCTGATCGGTATCGTTGTAAAGAGCGGTTACTAATTTTCAACATTTGAAGGATATCTTGATTATCCAGTAATTCTTCTCCATCGATAGTGGTTTTACTTTTCTGAAAATCATTTATATTTTCACCAAGTAGATCAAGCCTTGTCATAAGACGCTCCATCCAAGCTAAAAATTCCATTCGATCAATATTCATATTAATTATTTTGAGTTAATAAATCTTAATACAAAATTGAATGATTAAAAATGTCTAATAAGCCAAGTTATGCCAATTGGCAAGAGAGTTTATTTTAGATATAAAAGAGAGTGAAATGCTGATTGATAGTAGAAAAAATGTTTTTTTTGAATAATTAATTTTCAATAAAACGTTTTACCAATTGGCATAGATAATACTTAAGTATTTTTTAGAAAAATATGTTTTATAAATCCTTATCCATATATTCTTCTAACGAGATTTTTAGATAGTCTAAGAACATGGTTCGTGAGCCACTTCTGGATTTCATGCGATGAAAAGAATGATGAAGATCTCCAATAGGAACTTTAAATACTATTTGAAAAACTAAACTAATTTTTCGAATACCTATTTTACCATGTGAAATTACACCTGAAGCATACAGTGCATAAATTAATTCAATAAGAGCATTTTTACTATCTGTCCACGATATATCTTTTTTGTTGTTTTCAGAACTTAAAAGTAAGCCATCTACTTCTTCATCTGGATTTATCTTACTTAATAGATAAGAATATAATAATTCATTGGCTAAGATTCGAGCAATTTTGTAATCATAAAAAGTAGAAAATTCAGGATCAATTTCAAACACTATACTATTGAGTCCATCATGATAATTGATATTACCTCGTCTAAAGTAAGTGCTATCTCTATCTTCTCGTCCAGAACGATAGTACCTATAAAAATCTGAATTACATATATGTTCTATAAAATCTCTTTTCAAATTAGCCAATTGTCTTGAAAAATATTTATTGTGCATTTTTCCATCATGAAAAGGACAGGTTGTTTCGATTCGGTATACTTTATTGTAATAAATTAATTTACCAAGAATACTGGGTTTAATTTTCTTGAAAAAATAAATTTCTTCCTCATGGCTTGCAAAACCTTTTTTTGCTGACAAACTTCTTAATTCATGTAATAAATTTTGTAAAAATGTAATCATTCGATAGGAATTGTCAATTGTATTTCCTGCTAATAACTCTACATTTTTCTCTTCAACTTGTATTTCATCCAATACATTGAAGTAAAAACTTTTCTCCATATAAATTCTTTTTCGTGTTAATTAATCTAAACAACTTAAATGGTTTTACCGTTATACTTATATTGTTTAAATTGTTTTTTTTATCTATTTTATAGGAGATATAAACAGTAAATTGTGGAAAAGTTATAGTTTAAAACAAAGATCTTCACGAATTGTTTATATCAATTATATCTTCTCATCGGAAAATGAACGAAAAGAAGTACCAAATAATTTGGTTTTTAATCTATTCATTATTAGATGAAAAATATTTGTACTCAAATCAAAATTTATAGCATGGATAGAATAACAAAAAGCGATCTTGAAGTACTGAGAAGACAAATTGTATCAGATATTAATCATCTGTTAAACAAAAAAATTAAAGATTTCTAATGAAAATAAAGAATTCGAATGGTTAAGAAGTAAGGTTATCAGGGAATATTTAAATATTTCTGCTGCTACTTTACAAAATCTTAGAATCTCTGGAAAAATTAGATCTAGAAAAATAATGGGTTCTTATTATTATAATAAACTTGACCTTGAAAATTTATTTAAATATAAAAAATAATGATAATAATCTGGAAAAATGGATTTATACTTAACATTAGAGCTTTTCAAAAAGAAGTTCAGCCCATAACTTTGTTCTAAAATAATTCAACATTTTTAAGGTTATAAATGTCAAACTAAAAGTACTTTAAATCAAGGTGTTAAAATACATCACATGTTAATTTTCAAATTGTTATAATTCTATTCGTGGCAATTTTTACTTATTTTAAAACTTGCCACCAACTTGCCATAAAACTTTTGAGAATTTAGGAAGATTTTCAAAATTTTCCTAAATAAAAAAATCCTGAAAAATATTAATTTTGTAGGATTTATCTAATTTTTAATGCTTTTTAAAAATTCTATTAAATGCATCTTGCGGAGGGTGAGGTTCGCGATCTATTCTCTTAGTAATATAACACAGCTCTTTTGATTTTAATCTTATCAATGAAGAATTAACAGTTAAAATACCACAAATTTCAGCTAATCTCATCGTTAAATGTTCATTTTCGGGCATCTCTGGATAATTATAATTTTGAGGTTTTAATATATAACTTCCTTCCAATGCATCTAGAACAGTCAATCTTCCTTTTTGACCATCTGTCAGCTGATCTTTTATAAAACCTAAAGATAATTTCGGTTGTACTCCAGGAACAGATATAGAAGTTTCTATTACTTTTTAGGCTAATACTTCCATATCATCTAAAGAATAATCTAGTATTGGAGCTGTTTTATCACCAAACATTTTTACAGAACAACTAAGATGAAAATCAATCTCTCCTTTTTCTAATTCTTTATAACAATATAAGCACTTAAACATCTTTGATTGTATTAAAAGATTCTACACTATGTTTTCCTCAATTCCCATCATCATTTCATAATGACCTATATTATTTGTGTGTATAAAAATATCTTTAAAAACCTTTAAATAAGTTTCAATAGATTGATCTGGTAATTCAATGAATAAATCATCAGGTAATGTATGAGAACCTTCATTAATCCAACTAAGTAATGATCTGAAAATTTCTTTTTCTTGGGGGTTTTCAAATTTTGAAAGTAAAGTGTCATCTCTTTTATTTCCAAGAATGTTGAAATAATTTTCTATAACTCTTCTCATAGCATTTTGAACCGTTATTCCAGAATTGTTATTATATTCTTTTATTTCATTCCATAATAATTCATACGAAGATGAAATAGGATTCTTATCATTGTATGGAAAAATGTGAGTAACAGAATTAATTTTTCTTATGATATAATAGTTATTTTTTTCGCCTTTTCCTCTATTTAATCCTTCAAATGAAGCTTCCTTGTGAAAATAAATATTATGTGTTAAAAGAATTACTTGTTTAATATTTCCTTTATTATCACGGATATCTTTCAAAATTTCTTTAATTAAGGTACTAACTATGAATAGAATATTACTATCTAAGCTTGAAATAGGGTCATCTATAACTAAAATTCTTTCTTCGTTTACTGTTTCTTCTGAAAACCCTCCTTTTGTCAACTGTAAATAATAAAGAAAAGTGATAAAAGTAACTTCGCCTTCACTAAGCGTATGTTCTGCAACCTCTCCGTTTTCCCTTTGAATTTGATAAAAGCCTTCTTCTGAAGCAGGAACAATTTCAAAATTAAGAAATCCATACGATTTTAATAAACGGTTTATTTCGTCTATTGTTGGTTGAATACTTGTTACGTTTTTACTTAAATTTTTTATTTCAATATCAAGCTCTCTATATGCTTTTAGTTTAGCATCTAATTGTAATTGCAATGCTTGAATACCTGTTTCTAAACCACTTTTTTGAGAATTAAATGTAGTTATATCAGTTTTATATTCTTCAATAATAAATTTCCATATTGAACTAATAAGATTCCTTTTCTCTGTATTGAAA